>JAISWP010000063.1 GCA_031271065.1 Synergistaceae bacterium | reverse complement strand
GGGCACCCGCCGGCTCTGAGGCTTCATCCTTTCCTGAATCCTTTCCAGCACCCCTTCATACAGGCCGGTCGCCGGGATATCCCGGGGCCGGCCTTCTTTTTTGCGCGCTCACTTCCCCGCCCTCAGTTCATCAAGGTAATCCGCCCACCACTGCATCATGCGCCGGCGCTCGGGCAGATATTCGGCGTAGTTGTACGCCGCCCGGACGGAGTTACCCTCGATGTGGGCGAGCTGACGTTCTATCCAGTCTACGTTGAAACCGTTTTCGTTTAACAAGGTGCTCGCCATACTTCTGAAACCATGTCCGGTCATCTCGTCTTTATCAAATCCCATCCGGCGCAGTGAGGCGGTGACAGCGTTTTCACTCATTGGACGGCTGCCGTCCGGTGTACGGCCGGACGGAAAAATAAAACGCCCGTGTCCGGTTATCGGTTTAATTTTGTCCAGTATCGCGATTGCTTGCAGTGCCAGCGGTACTATGTGTGTACGGCGCATTTTCATTTTATTCTCTGGGATGCGCCATTCTTTCTTATCCATGTCGATTTCGTTCCACTCCGCCCTGCGTAATTCTCCCGGCCTTACAAAAGTGTAGGCTTGGAACATCATTGCGTATCTCACCACAAGCCCGTTGTATCCTTCGATAGAGCGCAATAACGCTCCAATTCCCTCCGGTTTGGTAATGGATGCTTGGTGCTTGACCGAGGTTGTCTGTAACGCGCCTTTCAAACCACCAGTCGGATCGTTCTCGCAATACCCAGAAGCGATGGCATATCTGAACACCCGGCCGCATATCTGACACACCCGGTGCGCCATGTGAATATGCCCGGTTGCCTCGATGCGTCGGAGAACACGCAATACGTCGACGCTGGTGATATCTGTTATGGGCGATTTTCCCAAAAACGGCAAAATATGATTGCGCGCACGAGCGGACAAGTCTTCGGCGTATGCTGGGGTAAGCGTCGGAATTACTTTTTTCTCCGTCCATTCCAACCATGCCGTTTCGAACGCAACTAAAAGCTGCGGCTGTTCGCGCACCGGATTATCGCCGTCAACCATCCGAATGCGCAGTTTATCACGTCTCTCCCTGGCGTCCTTCAGGGAAATCAAGGGATATTTGCCAATCGTGATCTTATGTTCTTTTTTGTCGATCCAATAACGAAATCGCCAGGACTTTGTCCCGCTTGGAATAATCTCAAGATATAGGCCATGTTCGTCCCTGAGCATGTATCTTTTTTCTTTAGGTTTCGCGTTTTTGATTTGTGCTTCGGTCAGCATTTTCTCTCTCCTAACCGTACACTAAGATTTTGTGTGTCCGGCATGTGTACGGCGCAAACTGACATACCTTGAAATATATTGAAATGTATTGCAGGGGTAGAATAGCAAAAAAATAAGCCCCTGTCTATATTTTGACGGGGCTTGATAGATATTGAGAGTATTAACTGGCGGAGAGGGAGGGATTTGAACCCTCGAGACGGAGTTTAAGCCGTCTACTCGCTCTCCAGGCGAGCGCCTTCGACCACTCAGCCACCTCTACGCACAAAAAAACATACATTACGACGGACCTTCGCCGGTCAACGAAGGGGATTATATGACAATAGCCCCCGCTTGTCCATACGCAGCCGAATATTCGATCCGCGTTCGTTCGTGCTATACTGAACCAATCGGAGTAAATTCTGCCGTTCCGGCGATGCGCGGAAAAAAGCCGGGGATGAGGGGATGAGATGAAAGGTTCGCTCGATGGTTTTGTCCGAGCGGCGGCCGCCACTCCCACGATAAGAGTCGCGGACTGCGCCGGCAACGCGGAACAGATTCTGGCTCTGATCGAAAAAGCGTCCCGGAGGGGGGTGAGCCTGTTATGTCTCCCCGAACTCTGCATAACCGGCTACACGTGCGGCGAGCTCTTTCTTCAGGAGACCCTTCTTGCGAGCGCTGTCTTGGCTCTCTCGCAGATCGTCAGGGAAAGCCGGGAGTTCCCTGTCGCGGTGATAGCGGGCCTCCCCCTGGTGGAGAGAGGGAAGCTCTATAACGTCGCCGCTGTATTCTGCCGCGGGCGGGTGCTGGGCTTCGTGCCGAAATCCTGTATGCCGACTTACGGGGAGTTCTACGAGCTGCGTCACTTTTCCCCCGCTTTCTCCGACAATCGCACGGTCACGTTCGACGGGAATCCGGTTCCGATGGGGCCGCGCCTTTTGTTCGCGTGTGACGGGGAAAGCGCGTTCAGGATAGGCGTCGAGATATGCGAGGACCTCTGGGTCCCCTCTCCCCCGAGCGTATCCCACGCGCTGGCCGGAGCGACGGTCATCGCCAACGCCTCCGCCAGCGACGAGCTGATAGGAAAGGCGGCGTATCGCAGGATGCTCGCGGCGAGCCAGTCCGGGAGGCTGGTGTGCGCTTATCTGTACGCCGGCGCCGGCCAGGGCGAGAGCACCACCGATATGGTGTTTTCCGGGCATGATCTCATCTGCGAGAACGGCGCGCTCCTGTCTGAATCCCGCCCGTTCGGCGACGGCTGGGCCGAGTCGGAGATAGATCTTCGCATCCTCGAGTACGATCGCAGGCGTATGAACACCTGGGGCGCGGGACAGCCCCAAGCGCCGTACGAGACCGTGCCGTTTTCCCTGGACGCGGGAGTCCGGGAACTGCGGAGGCGCGTGGACCCTTATCCGTTCGTCCCTGACGACGAAAGCGAGCGTAACTCCCGCTGCGAGGCGATTTTGGACATGCAGGTTTCGGGGCTCGCGAAAAGACTGAGCCACACGGGGGCCAAGTGCGCGGTAATTGGCGTGTCCGGCGGCCTGGACAGCTGCCTCGCCCTGCTTGTGACGGCCAGGGCTATGACTCGTCTGGGCAGATCGCCGTCCGACATCTGCGCCATAACGATGCCCTGTTTCGGAACCACTGAACGCACCAGGGGCAACGCTCACTCTCTCTGCAAGTCCCTCGGGGTGGAGTGCAGGGATATAGATATCTCCGAGACGGTCCTCGCTCACCTGCGCGACATCGGCGTGCCGATAACCTCCCGTGACGTGGTCTACGAAAACGCCCAGGCCCGGGTGAGGACCCTCGTGCTGATGGATATGGCAAACCAGCTGGGCGGCCTGGTCGTGGGTACAGGAGACCTTTCCGAACTTGCCCTTGGCTGGTCGACCTACAACGGGGACCATATGAGCATGTATGGCGTGAACGCCGGGGTCCCGAAAACTCTCGTGCGCCACATAGTGAAATATGCGGCCGACGCCGCGCCGAAACTTTCTCCCGTTCTGGAGGACATCCTGTCGACCCCGGTCAGCCCCGAACTGCTGCCTCCTTCCGGAGAGGACATAGCGCAGAAAACCGAGAGCATAATAGGGCCTTACGAGCTTCATGACTTCTTCCTGTATCACGTCGTCAGGTGGGGGCGTTCCCCGTCGTCTGTTTACGGTCTCGCGGTCATAGCGTTCGGCGGCAGATACGAAAGCGGCGTCATATTGAAATGGCTCAGGGTTTTCTGCGAGAGATTTTTTGCCCAGCAGTTCAAGCGCAGCTGCCTTCCTGACGGACCTAAGATCGGCTCCGTCAGTATGTCGCCGAGAGGAGACCTGCGTATGCCTTCCGACGCCGTCTGCAGCGCCTGGTCCGCCGAACTGGATAAGCTGGAATCGTGACATTTTATTTGAGACGAGGGTGAATACGAATGAGGGTATTTAAGTGCGGCGAGATGAAACTCAAAGACGACAGGCCCCTGGCGAAGGCCGCCGCGGTCCACGGGGCGGGCCTGTCAATGACGCGCTGGGAGATGGAAACCGGCGCGGAGCTCTCCGATCACAGCCATCCCCACGCACAGATATCGTTTGTCGTGAGCGGCCGTTACAGCTTCCGAAGCGAGGGCAGGGCGCCTTACGAAGCCTCCGCCGGAGATTTTCTGATCTTCGAGCCGAACGAGCCTCACGGCGCATACGTCCTGGAGGGCGGTGTGATGATAGACGCTTTCTGCCCCGAACGGGAGGATTTCAAGCGCGAACTCGGGTGGGAGGACTGACCGCAGCGAGACCGGGAGAATCGCCAATCGCCGGCGCGTCTGCTAATGGCTGGGCGTAAGATGCGCAGGCGGGGCGCTGATGAAAACAGATCTTCCGCGATGAAAGTTTCTCGCGGGCATCACGCGTTACGGTTTCCTGACGCCCCAGAGCGACCACATGAGGCCGCACAGCAGGTTTTTCTTTCCTCTCACTTCCATTCCGCAGGCGCCGAGTTCGGCTTCCAGTTCACGCAGTTCGAAGAGACCAGCCTCGTCGTGTTCCATTCTCATAAGTTTCATGGCGAGCACGACAAAACCCTGATTCGGGTCGTCGATGAAGAACCTGCCCCCTGGTTTCAGCACCCTGCGCGCCTCGCGAACGACTTTTTTCCACACGGGAATGTGATGCAGAGCGCCGAAAATTATTACATCGTCTTTGGAGCTGTCCTCAAAACTGCTCAGATCAGCCGCGTCTCCGACGATGAAGATAAAATTTTCCGGAAGGGCCCGGCGATTCGCCAGCGCTATCTGTTCCTCCATGATGTCGACTCCGGAGTAACTTTTCGGATTTTGAAGCGATATCAGATGCGCCGCGTATCCCGACCCGCACCCCAGCTCCAGAACGTCGCGCCCCGCCGGGTCAAAACCGAACCGCTCGAACGCTCTGTACTCGACGCGCCTTGCGATAAACTCCCTGGGGCGCGATTTCATTACCGCAAATTCCAAACGTCCAAGTTTCATCGGCCCTAACCCCTTTACGGAGTATTTCAGGATCTCGCGGAAAGTTATTTTCTGCTAACTTTTCTCATTCTAACACCGTGACGGCGGATTTTCAACAAGGACAAACCGCGGGTGTTTCCGCATATCATCTGACAAGGAACAGCAATTTACAATTTCAATTTTTCAATTTGCTATTGACATCTATTGCGGGTATATATAAAATTTCAACCAATTTGAATCGTGCGTCGAGACCATAGGTTCGGGAGGAGGGGTCGCCGTGTACATGAACGCAATAGAAAGTTTAGTAATTATTCTGGTTCTGGTACTTAGCCGCGGGTCCCGCCCGAGGCCGATTGGTGCTTGAACCAGCATTAGTCGAACCGGGCCGGGATCCTTCGGGGTCCCGGTTTTTTTATTGCCATGCTCCGCATGAGATTCGAGAATGAAGAAAGAGAGGCATAATCAATCATGAGATGTACGTTCAGCGTTTTGACACAGGACAGCCCCGGCGTTTTGATGAGGATCGCCAGCCTTATCTACAGGAGGAACTACAACATAGCGAGCCTGAGCGTCTCCCAGACGAACGTGGAGGGCATATCGCGCTTCACCATAATGGTGGACGCAGACGAGTGGGCTCACGAACAGGTCGAAAAGCAGCTGTCAAAGCTGGTCGAGGTCATTTCGGTCGAAAACCTCAACCAGAGAGGGAAATTCGTCGAGCGGTGGCTGTCTCTCATAAAGGTAAAGGCGACGATGGAGAGCCGTCCTCACATCCTCCAGATTGCGGACGTATTCAGGTGCCGCGTCGTGGATATGGGCAGCGACGCCCTGACCCTGGAGGTCACCGGCGACGAAGGCAAGGTGCAGGCCTGTACCGAGGCTCTCCGGGCGTACGGGATACTGGAGATAGCGGGCTCCGGTTCCGTGGCGCTCGGCCGCGCCGGTTTCCGCGCCGGCGAATCCGGTTCGCCCCTTCCCGGAGGCGGGAAGTATGAGTACGACATGGGCTGCCTCATGGCCGGTCTGGGAGAGGATGTCTCCCGAAACGCGGTATGAAACGGAGTCCGGCGTCAATATTTAAAAAATATATAAAGGAGTGTTTGTGATGGCAAAAGTGTATTACGACAGAGACGCGAATTTGAAGGTGCTGTCCGGAAAGACGGTGGCGATACTCGGTTACGGCAGTCAGGGGCACGCTCACGCCCAGAATCTGAAGGAGAGCGGAGTGTCCGTGATAATCGGGCTCCACGACGGCAGCAGGTCCCGGCAGACGGCCGAGGGGGACGGGTTCGAGGTGTTCTCGGTGGCGGAAGCCTCCCGCCGGGCCGACATAATAATGTTCCTCATACCCGACCATCTCCAGGCGGACATCTACAACACCCAGACAGCGCCCAACATGAAGGAGGACGCGGTCCTCGCCTTCGCTCACGGGTTTGCCATCCACTTCGGACAGGTCTCCCCTTCCCCCAGAAATGACGTTTTCATGATAGCGCCGAAGGGACCTGGGCACATCGTGCGCCGCATGTACACCGAGGGCAAAGGAGTCCCGGCGCTGGTCGCCGTCTACCAGAACGCCTCCGGGCGCGCCCTGGATACGGCTCTCGCTTACGGGGTCGGTATCGGGGCTGGCCGCGCCGGCATACTCGAGACCACCTTCAGGGAGGAGACGGAAAGCGATCTCTTCGGCGAGCAGGCGGTCCTCTGCGGAGGACTCAGCGAGCTGATAAAGGCCGGTTTCTACACCCTGGTGGAGGCCGGTTATCAGCCGGAAGTGGCGTATTTCGAATGTCTGCACGAGGTCAAACTTATCGTCGACCTCATCTTTGAGGGCGGTCTCACATGGATGCGGTATTCGGTCAGCGACACCGCCAAGTACGGGGACTCCGTATCCGGCAAGAGGGTCATCAACGACGAGACGAAAGCCAGGATGAAGAAAATACTGGAGGAG
>JAISWP010000084.1 GCA_031271065.1 Synergistaceae bacterium | reverse complement strand
AAGGTTTTTTCTTTCGCGTTATGAATTACTAGTACAAAGTAATGCAAAACTCACGATATAATGCTTATTCGAGTTTTTTTAAAAGCGACGTTACGCCGAATCTGCCTTTATTCGGAGCGGGAGAGAGGTCATTTTACAGCTGTATCGTCTATTTAAAAGCCCTCATAAAATATTCCATGAAAATATGAAGAATTGCACCCTTCACGGTCGCGATAAAATAAATTAAATGTGCGATAGGTATCATTAATATTTAAAAAAATAAAATTAATTGCGATAAATATCATGCAAAGATGCCACTTCCATTTAGCGCGATAAAGTGCGATACTATACGTCAATATCGAACCTGATAGAATAATGACGCGATATAACTAATGTCACAATAATACTGCGGAGACAAGGCATAAATTGGTCATGGAAAATTCTGTAATCAACGGAACGGAAGTCGTCGAATCCACGGACAGCGAAAACGGAAACGGACTCACGATAAAAGTCCCCATCGACATGCTCTGCAAAAGCGAGGGAGTAGTGGCCCACGACATAAAGACGAAAAAAGGCGCGGTCATACTGCCTGCCGGCGTCGATATATCCCTTTTCGAGACGTCCATGGAGACCATGGTCAAAAAGATGCGCAAAGAGGAAATAGAGCACGTTTACCTGAACATCCCCAAACAGCTCTCGGAGTCCGATATAAACAGCATCATCGAGAAAGTCTACGCGGATGGCTCCGAGCTCATCAGCAAGGAGAAGGCGGTCGACGTCATAAAGGGCGTCGGCAGCATGTTCCACAGTATAAGGGAGGAGGACCTGTCGACCGAGATAACGGCCTCGGTGTCGAATATGAGCGCAGACCTCACGGAGGACCTAATAAGAAATCCACAGGTGGCCTTCTCACTCGGCAAAGTGCAGGAAGCGGACGAATACACTTTCGTGCACTCCTTCAACGTCGCGGTGCTCACAGGCTACCTCACAAACCGGCTCCACCCGAACGACAGGGATTTCCTCCAGAGGGTCATAATGGGCTCGCTGCTCCACGACATGGGCAAGGCTAAAATACCGATAGAGATACTCAACAAACCCGGACCGCTCACAAGGGAAGAGTTCGACGAAATGAAAAAACATCCTCTGCTGGGGGCGAACATGGCACTGAGGACCAGAGTGACCGACCCGGCGATAATCTCGGTGATTGCGGGGCATCACGAAAAGTGGTCCGGCAAAGGCTATCCCGCGGGGAAAAAGGGCATAGAGATACCAGAGGAAGCTCGCATAGCGGCGGTCGCGGACGTTTTCGACGCTCTTACCGCGAAGCGGGTGTACAAGAGCTCGATGTCGTCCCGCAACGCCATCACTACGATCCTCAAGGACTCGGGTGTACACTTCGACGCAAAGGTGGCCCGGGAACTGCTCGTGAGTCTGGGCCTCTATCCGCCGGGTTCCATAGTAGCCCTTTCCGACGGCAGAATAGGGGTCGTAGTCTCCGGAGGCGGGAAAGACCTGGTCCGTCCCGTAGTGCTGCTCAAAACGAAGGGGAGCGGGACAGAAGGGGACATGCCGGAATTTCTCGATCTCAAGACCTCCAGGGACATCTGTGTGGCCCAGTACATCGGCCACGGAGAAAAACGTAACCTGGGGTATCAGCTGTCGGCATGATCCCGCCTGTGAACGCTCAGGAGCGAGTGCCGGTCTCGGGAGGCCGGGACCCGCTCGCCGTTTTGCCCTCCGCTTCATCAGGATACGCTGGCGCGCTGTCCGGCCATACGAACTGAGGCCGTCACGTTCCGCCTTATATCCGATGTAATTTCCCGTCCCCGTTCCATGCCGCGTTCCAGCGCGCAGGCAAAGGACGCTCCCGCCGATAGGCTGGCCGTCATGGCCTCAGTTACGCCGCCTTTAGTCGAAACGCCCGCAAGACGCAGCATCCTGTCAGGGATATCTTTTTCGGTGACGCTCTCGATCCAGTCTCCCAGGAAACCGTAAACGGGATACCTCTCCTTCATCCTGCTGACGCCGGCTTTCACATCCTCCTCCGGCACATCGATATTGAGCAGTATCGCGGGGATACAGATGCCGACCGTGAAGGCGTCCAGTTCTTCCTCGAAACCTACGTCCACCACCCTCATCCCCATCATCTCCAGCAGATCCTTCACCGTTTCGTCCCCGGGATAAGTCACCGCCGCGCCCTTGCCCGACAGGATCGTGTCCGGCCCGCTGCACATCATCCGATGCACCTCCGCTCCGAATATCGCGCGCAGCAGATCGGAGGGCAGCCCCGCCATGCAGGATATGACGAGCGCGCCCCGTTTGATGAAAGATACAGGCAAAAAGAGCGCATCCTGCGGGCGCACCGCCGCTATTATCACGTCGGACTCGGCAAAAAGCCGCGCCGTGTCCCTGATCTGGCCGCCGAATCCGAGACTCTCGGCCCTGCGCCTGGTCGTCTCGCTGGTCCCGTGCGAAATGCGCAGATTCTCCTTCGGGAACGAGTTACGCACGAGAGGCACCGCAAGAGATTGTCCGAGATGTCCGAAACCGGCGATCCCTATGGTCATATCCCTTATATCCACGGATGCTTTCGGTGTTATTTTATCTGCAATAGTCATGACGGCAGCCGCCTTTCGTTTTTATATGACTACGCCCCCAGATCAGACCTGCGAGGGCAAGTTCGATTTCAAAAATCACAATGCCGCGCACACCTAATCCGGTGCGCGTGAACGTGCGCCTGTAACTTCAAATCAGAAAATCAGCGCGATATGCCGGCGCCGCGGATGCGGCGGCCTTTTAAAGCAGATGGGTTACTGGATTTTGGACGGTCGAGGTCGGGGCGATACTGAAAGATCCCGCGTGACGCGTACGTTCAGCTGGAAGCGGAAAGACATGAGCTTTGAGACTTGAGCGAGTTTCATCCGTATCACCCTCTTTGTTCCGCGCGCGATACGCGCGCGATGCTGTGCATAATATCCCACCGCGCATGGAAAGTCAATGATTGGAGGCCTGCGTCTGTCCGACAAATTCCTCCGCCGATGCGGCGACCCCTGCGGCGTCGAGGCCGTAGTACGCCAGCAGTTCCCTGTAGGGACCGCTTGAAACGTACGTGTGCGGCAGACCGAGTTTTCTCACTCGCACGGGAAATTCCTCGGCGGTCACCTCCTGGACGATAGTGCCCAGACCGCCGATCGTGTAATGTTCCTCCAGCGTCACGATGCGTCCCGTCGCGCGGGCGCTCTCGATCACCATCTCCCGGTCCGGGGGGTATACTGTCGGCATCGCGGCAAGACGGACGGATATGCCCCGGGACGCCAGCAGGTCCGCCGACTCGATCGCGATCCCTGTCAAAGTTCCGGTGGATATTATCGTCACATCCGAACCCTCCCGCAGTATTCTGCTCTTGCCGATGACAAATTTTCCGGATTCGAAAAGCTCCGGAATGGGGTCGTTTCCTATCCTCATGTAAACCGGACCTTCGTGTTCGAACATGGCGTGAACCGCCGAGGCGATCTCGCCGGGGTCCTGGGGAGCGATGACGGTAACGCCCGGTATCATGCGGATGATGGCGAAATCCTCCAGGCTGTGATGCGTCGGCCCCAGATCGCTGTAGGATATGCCGCTGTTGCGGCCGACTATCTTGACGTTCTGCCTCATGTAACCCACGTCGTTGCGGAACATCTCGAAGGGCCGGGACGTCACAAAGGGAGCTATGGCGCAGAATACGGGGACGCGTCCGGCAGCCGCCAGCCCGCTCGCTATGCCTACCACGCCCTGCTCCATTATGCCGAACTCGAAATACCTGTCGGGATGCTGTTTTTTAAATTCTCCGTGGCCGGAACTCCCGCCGCTGTCCGCAGACAAGACCACTATGGCGGGATTTTTTTCGGCGGCCTCGGCGACAGCCGCCCCGAATACTTTTCTCGGATCCGCGTATGCGGCCATTACATCGCCTCCCTGACGCGTATGGCTTCGTCCAGCTCGCGCTCGGCCAGCGACAGCTCTTCTTCCGCCGGCTTCCAGTAATGATAAACGGCCTGGTTCTCGGCGAAACTGAGCCCCCTGCCCTTTACGGTGCGGGCGATCACCGCGGAGGGACGTCCTGTCTCAAGAGGCAGGTTATCCAGCACGCCGATGATCTGAGTCATATCGTTGCCGTCTATCTCCCGGACTGCCCAGCCGAAAGAAGCGAAACGCTCCGCTATCGGCTCCATGTTCATCACATCACAGGTGCGCCCGCTTATCTGAAGGCCGTTGCAGTCGACGAAAACGGTCAGTTTATCCAGATGATGGAAAGACGCCGCGGAAACCGCCTCCCAGTTGCTTCCCTCGGGAAGTTCTCCGTCCCCCATGACCGCGAACACACGCGCTGTGGGATGAGTATCCCTCAATCCCAGAGCCATGCCCGCGGATATGGACAGCCCGTGGCCGAGCGCCCCTGTGTTCGCCTCGATTCCGGGCAGCTTGTGCATGTCCGGGTGCCCGGGCAGTTTTGTGTTGAGTTTCCCGTAAGTGTCGAGCAGCGACGGATCGAAGTAACCCCGTTCGGCGAGGACAGCGTACTGTGCCAGACATTTGTGACCGGCGGATAGGATGAATCGGTCCCGGTCCGGTTTTTTAGGGTCGCGCGGATCTATGTCGAGGGTGTGGAAATAGAGCGCGGTAACTATGTCGATGCAGGACATCGCCCCGCCCATGTGCCCCGCCCCGCCGCTGCGCACCATGCGGACCACCCCTCGGCGGCATCTCGCCGCCGTCAGTTCGAGCGCCGCGATGACGTCCCGGTCCGCCATCCGCTATCTGCCCCCGCGCTCGTATTCGGTAATGCGGTTCACCTTAGGAGCGCTCCGTGCGCCGGGGTCGTAAACAAGGGACAGATACTCCTTCACGAAGCACTTGGCGAGCTCTATCCCGGTCACCTGAGCTCCCATCGTCATGATGTTGGCGTTGTTGGAGAGCTGGGCGCGCTGAGCCTGGTATATGTTCGTGACGAGCGCGGCGTAAGCCCCCTCGACCTTGTTGGCCGCTATGCAGACCCCTATCCCGGTGCCGCAAATGAGAATCCCCCGGTCGCACCGCCCCGCCGCCACGTCGGAGGCGACCGCTACCGCTACGTTGGCATAGATCGGATCGTCGCTTCCGTAGTCGGACGTCTCATGCCCGAGACTCTCGATATAAGGAATGAGCTGGGCTTTGAAATCCGCCGCGTTTGGATCGCATCCTACCGCTATTTTCATCTCTTGTCATCCTTTCCGGCAGATACATACGCCGTCTTCGCCGGGGCAATATGCCGCTCATACATTCCATCCGACGCGCTGGATATCCGTACGATGTCATTATACATTTATTTCCGTAAAATATCCCGCTTCAGCGTGAACGGCGGACGGTTTGAGCTATGCCCTTCGCACCCGAGTCCGGCGCGCCCTCGTATTCATTATAATCGGCGGGCTGGTCTTGAGCGAAATTTCATGCCCGAAACCGCTTGCAGAAGGCCGAGGTTCTTCACAAGCAAGTTTTTACGTGTTTACATCATCAACGCTCGCGTTTTTTTCGCGTTTATGTCATACTCTTGAACGAATAAGTCAAAAATTACGGAGGTGCCGGGATAACTCCCACTCATCATGGACAAGCTTGAAAAAAGCGGGGGCGTGGTCATTCTGGACTTCGGCTCGCAGTACACGCAGCTCATCGCGCGGAGGATACGCGAGTTCGAGGTCTACAGCGAGATTCTGCCGTGGAACTCCGGCAAAGACAGGATCTTCGGTCTGAACCCCAGAGGGATAATACTGTCCGGGGGACCGCGCAGCACAGCCGGTCCGGACGCGCCCCAGATAGACAGATCCATCATCACCGGCGGCGTTCCCGTCCTAGGTATATGCTACGGCATGCAGCTGATCGCCCATACGCTGGGCGGTTCTGTGGAGAAGGGGCGCCTGGGAGAGTACGGCAGGACACGGGTCATCTTCGACGGTGAAAAAGGCGGGAAGATACTCAAGGGAGTGCCCGGCGCCGCTGACGTATGGATGAGCCACTGGGACGAGGTGAAAAATCTGCCCGAAGGAGCCGTGCGATTCGGCGTCAGCGAGACGGGGACCTGCGCCGCGTTTTCCATGGACGGGGGGCGGATAACCGCGTTCCAGTTCCATCCGGAGGTCGATACCACCGAATACGGCAGGGAGATGCTGTCGTCCTTCCTCTTTGACATTTGCGGCTGTGAGCCGAACTGGAAACTCGGCGGCTGGGTGAAACGTTCGCTGGACTCTATATCCTCCGCCGTCGGTCCCAGCGAGAGGGTCATCTGCGGCATATCTGGCGGAGTGGACTCGACCGTAGCCGCGGTTCTGGTGTCGAAGGTAGTGGGAGACAGGCTGGACTGCATCTTCGTGGACCACGGTTTCATGAGGAAAAACGAGCCGGAGCAGGTGATAGAGGCTTACAGAAAACTCAGCCTGCGGATACGTCACGTGAACGCCGCCGACAGGTTCCTCGATGCCGTGAAGGGAGTCACCAACCCGGAGGAAAAGCGCAAAATAATAGGCGAACTCTTCGTCCGGGTATTCGAGGACGAAGCGCGCAGGACGGGCGGGGCGAAGTGGCTGCTTCAGGGCACCATATACCCGGACGTCATCGAGAGCGGATTCGTCGGCGGAGATGTTATAAAGAGCCATCACAACGTGGGAGGCCTTCCGGATGACATGGAGATGAGCCTGCTCGAACCGATCCGCGAACTCTTCAAGGACGAAGTCCGGCGCATAGGCCCCCTCATCGGCATACCCGACGAACTGCTGAGACGTCATCCCTTCCCGGGACCAGGGCTTGCCGTGAGATGCCTGGGCAGTCTGGAGCGCGAGCGGCTCGATATACTTCGCGAGGCCGACGCCATCTTCATAGAGGAGATACGCGCCGCCGGCCTCTACGACTCCATATGGCAGGCTTTCTGCGTCCTGCTGCCGGTCCGCAGCGTGGGAGTGGCGGGAGATATAAGGACGTACGGCGAGACCGTGGCACTGCGGGCCGTGGCCTCCCGAGACGCGATGACCGCCGAGTCCGTGCGCCTGCCCTGGGACCTAGTGGACAAAGCGGCAAAGCGCATCTGCGGCGAAGTCCCGCAGGTGGGCCGCGTCGTAATGGACGTGACCGGCAAACCACCGGCGACGATCGAATGGGAGTAGTAATCAAAGCCCTGAAGCGCATGATAAAGGGGAGTACGTTAAAATTTCGGACAAGATAGACATTATTGATGATGATGTATATAGAGCTCAAAAGGGTATCACTGACAATATAGCCTTATCGAAAAATGACTTTGCAAATAAAGTGGCAGCTCGTCAAACACCTTTTGACAATGAAAGTTTTGAGAGCTTCGTACCAGTGTTTGAAATTATCAAAGAGATTCTTGTTGATAGTGGCGTTATTCATAGCGGTAATGCTATTGGTGGGGCGAAAGAAACCAGCGATGCTGGAATGTGAGGAAACTGTAGATGTATCAAAGACCGCCATATACCCTAACTGAGAATATCGCCGA
>JAISWP010000005.1 GCA_031271065.1 Synergistaceae bacterium | reverse complement strand
CCGCGGGATATTTCGCCGGCAGAGGTTTCGCCCAGATAATAGGGCACACGGTGTTCGGATCGGCTATCTCCTCGAAAGCCCTTGTCCCTCCGCTGGTGGCCCTCTTGGTGCTCGCCGTGACTCTTGCAGGCAGTCTCCCCGCTATAAAACTGCTTTTGTCGCTGCGGCCGGCCGAAGTCCTCCACGGAAGGTAGACGCCTCATGACAAGACGCGGAATGTTCTTAAAAATGCTTTTGAGCTCACTCATGAGGCGCAAATCGCGGATGACTGTCGCGCTCTTTGCCGTAGCCATCGGCGCCACAGTCCTTCTGGGCATGACTGCGATCAGCTACGATATACCGCGCCAGATGGGACGCGAGTTTCGCAGCTACGGGGCGAATATGGTGCTCGTTCCGTCCAGCGGAGCGAGACTGGAGATATCCGACGCCATGCGGGCGGCGCGGTTGATACCGCCGGCCTCACTCGTGGGGCTGACCCCTTACCGATACGAGATGGTCAGAGTGAACATGCAGGGTTACACCGCGGCCGGCACGAATTTCGACGAAGCAGCGAAGACCAGCCCCTACTGGAGCGTCACGGGACATTACCCGAAAGATCCCCTCGATGTCATGATAGGTTCCGACATAGCCGAATTCACTAAACTGCCTCTCGGAGCTGCGATGAGCCTCTCCGGGCGGACGGAGGAGGGGAATCGTTTTGCCCGGGACGTCAGAATATCCGGCATCGTAAGGACCGGCAGCGCGGAGGACGGTTTCATATTCATGAAACTCGAAACGCTGGAGGAAATGACGGGCAGCTCCGGGGTCGCGGAACTCGTGGAGGTAAGCGTGACGATGAATGAGGCTGAACTCACCTCGCTTGCCGCAAGGATGAGGGAGGAGGCGCCGTCCGTATCTCCTAACCTGGTAAAGCGGGTGACGCAGTCGGAGGCAACAGTTCTGACAAAGCTGCAGTCCCTCGTGTTTCTGGTTTCCTCGGTCGTGCTCGTGCTCACCATGATCTGCGTGGGGACGACGATGATGACGGTCGTGATGGAAAGAAGGAAGGAAATAGGCCTCAAAAAAGCCCTGGGCGCAGGCAACGACAGCATAAGCGCCGAGTTTCTGGCAGAAGGGCTGATACTGGGCGCGGCCGGGGGGATATTGGGCGCGTTTTTCGGCTATATGTTTGCCCAGGCGGTCTCCATGAACGTTTTCGGGCGAGCGGTATCGATCAACTGGTACCTGCCGTTCATATCGGTTTTAGTGTCGATTCTTGTCACTATGGCGGCGTGCATGCTGCCAGTAAGGCGCGCGGCGGACGTGGAACCAGCGATCGTCCTGCGCGGAGAGTGAGGAGGAGCTTTATTTTATGAATATTCTCGAGCTGAAAGGCGTCTCGATGATCTACGGGGCCGTAAGAGCCTTGGATGACGTGAGCATATCCGTAAAGGAGGGAGAGTGGGCCGCCATAATGGGTCCTTCCGGATCGGGCAAGACCACTATGATGAATATAATCGGCTGCATGGACCGCCCGACATCCGGGTCCGTGTTTCTCGACGGGGAGGAACTGTCCAGCCTCTCCCCCTCGCAGCTCACCGGGATACGCAGGGACAAGATCGGCCTCATATTTCAGCAGTTCCACCTCATCAGTTATCTGACGGCTCTGGAAAATGTGATGGTGGCGCAGTATTACCACAGCATGATAGATGAGAAAGAGGCGCTGTCCGCCCTCGAACGGGTGGGGCTGCAGGACAGGGCCAAGCATCTCCCCCGCCAGCTTTCCGGCGGAGAGCAGCAGAGGGTCTGCATCGCGCGGGCCCTGATCAACTACCCCAGGCTCATTCTGGCCGACGAGCCTACCGGAAACCTGGACGAGACTAACGAAGGCATAGTCATAGACATCTTCCGCCGTCTGCACGGCGAGGGCAGTACGATAATAGTCGTCACGCATGATCCGGAGGTTGCGGAGGAAGCGGAGAGGACCATATACCTCGAACACGGGCGGGTGGCAAACGTAGTGAAAAGATAACGACCCAACGGAGGCGCCGCAGTGTTTCAGCGCCTCCTTCCGGCATCGTCACGGATCAGAATGTCGAAATTAACGTCTCCCCCGATGAAAACATATGCTGTATTATAAGCCCATGAAGGTCGACGATAAAAAAATTTTAAAAAGCGGCGCTGCCTCCGAAGATATTTTTTTTATGCGAGAGGCCATTAAAGAGGCGCGTCTCGCTATGTCGCGCGGAGAGGTGCCCGTAGGCGCCGTAGTCGTCAAAGACGGGCGTATAATAGGACGCGGCGGGAACGCTCGGGCATCCAGCAGCCTGCCGTTCGCTCACGCCGAGATGTGCGCTCTCTCTGAGGCCGGACAGAACCGCGGGACCTGGCGTTTTGACGGATGCACCATCTACGTCACGCTGGAACCGTGCCCGATGTGCGCCGGAGCCATAGTGCAGACGAGGGTTTCGAGAGTCGTCTACGGCGCGTCCGACCCTAAAGCCGGCGCGGGAGGCACTCTCTACGATATTCTGCGCGATCCCAGGATGCCGCACAGGTGCGCGGTCGAAAAAGGCGTTCTCTCAGACGAATCCCGGTATCTGCTCCGGAAATTTTTCCGCGCAAAAAGAGACCGCCCGGAGGACAGACAACGACCGGAATATGAAGAGGAGGGAAAAGTGTGAAGCAAAACCACGCCGACGAGGCCGCCGGATTGATGCACGCGGGAGGCATGAGGATCACACAGAGCCGCACAGATATCCTTGGATTTCTCATAGACGCCGGACACCCCCTGTCACACGCGGAGATACAGAAAGCAATTCCCGGCGCCGACCGCGTCACGCTCTACCGAACGCTGGCCCGTTTCGCTGAGAAAGAGATAATACATCAGGTGGCCGGACCGGACGGGGCGTGGAGGTTCTGCGCCCATCCCCCGGATCGAAAGGGATGCCCCGGAAACCATCCGCACTTTCTCTGCACGTCCTGCGGCGAAATGATATGCCTGACCGGACAGAACCTCCCCAGAGTGGATGTCCCCGGCGGATTCGAGGTCAAGGGCAAACAGTTCGTGGTATACGGACGCTGTCCCGCCTGCGCCTCGGAATCCTGACCACGCCGCCGAGCCTTGCGATTGCCGCGTGATATCTTCATGGCCGTCACTTTGAACGGCCTGGGCAAGAGGGACTATTTCGGAGGGTCCGTATATCGTTTTGGGGTCATCTTCATCTGCCTCGCAGCACTCTGCTTTGCGTACCGCGTTCTTCCGGCGCGCGCCGGCGATGGAGCGCCGGTCTCATCCCGTGACGCCCTGACAATTTCACGCCGCGCCTCCGGTTATTTTGAGGACGCCCGCCGCAGGATGGACCTCCAGACGGAACTTCCGGAAGGGCGCGAAACGATCAGACCGGCAAGGGAATGGCCGGCGTGGCTGCGGATAAAGATATCCCGCGGGACGGCCAGGGTAATACTTTACGCATCGCTCGCCTTCATCTTCGTGATAACGGCAGCACACCTCATGTCGAACCGCTGGAGTTCGAGCAGACGGAGGATCATCGCCCCGATGGCGGAGGACGCCTGCGAAGAGACCGCGGCGTTCAGGATGGAGACCGCTCAGATTGAGGCGGACGACCTGGCGGAAGAGGGCTGCTTCGCCGAAGCTATCCATGTGCTGCTTCTGCGAAGCGTGGCGGAGATACGTCTGCGGCTGTCGGCAGTCATAGCTTCATCCCTCACCAGCAGAGAAATACTGGCTCTGAAAGAACTGTCGCCTCAGGAGCGTGAGGTTTTCGCCGATATTGTCAGAAGCGTGGAGGTATCGTACTTCGGTGGATACGTGCCAGGAGCCGGCGAATATACCTTCTGCCGCAGGTCCTTCGAAGCGCTGACCGGCCTGCTGCGCCAGGGGCGCGCGTCATGAGCCGCCCGGTCTTTTCAAGGTCCGCGATGCTGATCTTCCTGCCCTGCGCCGCGGCTCTGTTCGCCATATCCATACTGCTGTCCGGGGGCAGGGAAGAACCTTCTCTCGGCGGGGCCGGGGCGGGGGTCTATTCCAAATCGGCCCTGGGGTACGCCGGCGTATGGGACGTAATGAAACGGTCCGGCATGAAGGTTTCAGCCAGCACAGGCAATACGGCGGCCGAGGTCGGTCCGAGGGGAACCCTCATAATAGGCGAACCGCTGATGAGCCTGCTGGGAGGGACTGACGACGCTGTGTCCCGCGCTGAACGGGTGCTCCTTATCCTCCCCAAATGGGGATGGACCAGGGATGAAAATCATACGGCGTGGGTATCCCAGGTGGAACCCATGCCGCTATCCACCCCCCAGGGGATTCTCTTTTACATGGCGCCAGAGGGGGGCATCGTATTCAGGACGGAATGGCCGGAGCGATGGCAGGTAAACGAAATAGGGACAGATCCGAGCGGTTCGGGAGTGATTCAGCTCATACGAGACGGCGATATGCGCCCATTGGTCGGGACGCCTGACGGCGTCCTGCTCGGAGAGATCGAGCGCGAAGGAACTAAACTGTGGGTGCTCTCCGACCCGGATATCATAGCCAACCACGGAGCGCACAGGGGCGGAAACGCCGCTTTCATCATGTCCGTCGCCGAGCGTCTCAGCCTATATGACAATGACGAACCCGGCAGGATAGTTTTCGACGAAACCGTGCACGGTTTTATCGCCTCGGGGGAAAGTCCTCTCGGCATACTGTTCCGTTTTCCGTTCTGGGTCATAGCCGTAATGACGGTTCTGGCGGCCGGGATGACGACCGCCGCCGGGATGGGACGTTTCGGTCCCCCTGCCGCGAAAAGCTCCGAGACGGATTTCGGCAAGACCACCCTCATCGACAACGGCGCGCGTCTGCTCGATTACGGGGGACACCACGCTTACGTCCTGAAACGTTACGCGGCGATGACGATACGCTCCGCCGCGAAAACGCTCAAAGCCCCCGAAGGAATGGACGAATGGCAGCTCGTCTCATGGCTTGACAGGATCGGAGAATCCAGAGGCCTGAAATCCTCCTCCGGAGCCATTCTGTCGGCAATATCCGAAAAGAGCGCCGGAAGAGGAAAACTCGAACGAATGTTCGCGCTTGCGCGTGATATTCATCGCTGGAAGGGAGAAATTTTAAGTGGACCTTCAATTCACAGCCGACGTGGTTAACGCCGTCAAATCAGAGGTAAGGAAGGTCATCGTCGGACAGGACGATTCGATAGAGCTGATGCTGACAAGCCTGCTCTGCGGCGGGCATATTCTGCTGGAAGGGGTTCCGGGGACAGGCAAGACCCTTCTGGTGCAATCCTTTGCTTCCAGCATGAACCTGCAATTCGGGCGCATACAGTTCACCCCCGACATGATGCCCGGCGACGTGCTCGGCACCAATCTCTTCGACTTCAGGACGAACTCGTTCGTACTGACGAAAGGGCCCGTATTCACTCAGATACTGCTCGCGGACGAGATAAACAGAACGCCGCCCAAGACCCAGGCCGCGCTGCTGCAGGCCATGAACGAGCGCCAGGTGAGCATAGACCGGCAGACCTATGATCTCGGCGAGGAATTCATGGTGGCCGCCACCGAAAACCCCATAGAGCAGCAGGGAACGTATCCCCTCCCGGAAGCCCAGCTCGACAGATTTTTGTTCAAAATTTCCGTGGACTACCCCACTCTGGAGGAAGAACTGGAGATTGTGCGCCTTCACGGATACCGCTCCGCTATGCCCAAAATCTCCGAATACGGGCTCGTCCCGGTGATAGAGGCGGCCCATCTGAGCGCCGCCCGGTACTGCACGGCCCGGATACGCCTTACGGACCCGCTGATCGGCTATATAGTCGACATCGTCCGCGCCAGCCGGCGGCACCAGTCCATCCAGACCGGGGCGTCTCCGAGGGCGGCCAACATGATGGCGGCCGCGGCCAGGGCTTATGCCGCCATCAGCGGGCGCGAATTTGTCATACCCGACGACGTCAAGAGGATAGCCGTACCGCTGATGAGACACCGCATCGTCATGACCGCCGAGGCGGATATAGAAGGCGTCACGAGCGACCAGGCGCTGCGCGATATCATAGACCAGACTCCTGTCCCGAGATGACGAAGCCGACTCCAAAAGCCGTCCTGATATTCTCCTTCTCCCTGCCGATATCCATCCTGATCGTCTCAGTATGGAGGGATATCTGGTATGCGTCCTTCTATTACCCGGCCGCCGTCGTCTCGCTCATGCTGGTCGATCTCCTGTCGTCCCTCTCCGGGAAAAATCTCCGCGTCACCGTGAAGTTTCCGGCGTCTCTTTACGTCGGCAGGACCGGGGACGCGGAAATCAGCCTCTCGGCCGGACACGGACATCCCGTGGCGATCGACGGTCTTTTGGAACAAACCGGCGAGGCCGACCCTCCCCGGACAGTGACTTGTATCCTAAAAGACGCCGCGCTCTGCAGATTTGCCATAACGCCGCGACGACGGGGGCAGATACGCGTGAACGCCCTCTGGCTCCGCTGGCGGGGTCCTCTGGGCCTGGTTGAGACGATATACCGGCGCGAGGTCGGCGAACATATAGACGTTCTGCCGGACATAAAGGGACTGCACGAGGAAGCGATAAGGTTTTTCGCCTCCGACGCGTCTTATGGAGTGAAATCCCAGAGGATGAAGGGAGAGGGCACTGAATTCGAGGATCTCTGCGACTATGAGCCGGGGATGGATTACAGGCTCATCGACTGGAAACATTCCGCCAGGCACAGAAAGATACTGTGCAAGGAGTTCCGGCAGGAACGCAACCACCACATCGTGGCGGGTTTCGACACGGGGAGGCTCATGCTCGAACCGGTGGACGGCATATCGAAACTGGACCGGGCCATAAGGGCAGGTCTTTTGCTTGGGTGGGTATCCCTCCGCGGCGGGGATTTTCTCGGAGGCTGCGGATTCGACGTACGGTTCAGAAATTTTATAAAACCGGGGAGAGGCATGACCTACTTCACCAGGTTCCAAAAATTCACCGCCGAACTGGCTTATCGCACGGAGGAGACGAATTTCACCCTGGGGCTGGCTGAATTGAACTCACGCCTTTCCCATCGGTCGCTGGTCGTGCTGTTCACCGAATTCGCCGACACCGTGCAGGCGGAGCTCATGATAGAAAGCATCGGCTGGATAGTCCGAAAACACGCGGTCATTTTCGTATCCATGAGAGACAGGACTTCCTCTTCGATACAAAATGCCCCCCCGAAAGATTTCACCGACGTCGCCAGGGCAGTCATAGCCGACGATTTTCTGAAGGAGCGCCAGATAGTTCTGGAGCGTGTGTCGCGCATGGGCGTGCACTGTCTCGACGTGCCCGCCGAAACGATTTCCGCGGCCCTATTGAACCGATATATCGCTATAAAGCGCAGAGGGCTCCTTTGATGGTTCCGCACGACAGCCGGGGTGAACAAAGACGCCCGATAACCCTGCGCAGCACGGCGTTTCGCAGCGCCAGGGAACAGGGCTGGAAGCGGCTCGACGAATTGGCGGACAAGGCAGAGAAAAACGGGATAACGTCGCTTTCGGCCTCTGAATCCAGCGAACTTCCGAGCCTGTACAGGGCCGTCGTCTCGTCACTGTCGGTGGCCCGCAGTATAGCGCTGGACCGCAGTCTGCTCATTTACCTGGAAAATCTGACGCTGCGCTCGTACCTGATAGTTTACGGGCCGCGGGCCGGTATGCTCCAGAAATTCACGGAGTTCTTCAGGCGCGATTTCCCCCGGACGGTACGCGAATTGAGACGGAATCTGGCTCTGGCGTTCACGGTCATGCTTGCGGGGACAATAGCCGGTTATTTTCTCGTCATGTCCGACATAAGTTATTATGATATTCTCATCCCTCCCTCCCTTGCCGGCGGACGCGGCCCGGAAAGCACGGCGGAAGAGCTGATAAAAGATGAGCTTTTCGCGCCGTGGTCCGGATTCGCTGAATCGTTCATGCTCTTTTCGAGTTACCTCTTTCAGCACAATACCAGGGTCGGCATATTCAGCTTCGGACTCGGGTTTCTCTTCGGCGTACCGACTCTGCTCCTGATGGCTTACAACGGGGCTGTTCTCGGCGCTTTCGTAGCTCTCCACGCTCGGGTTGGCCTGACGGTCGACTCCATAGCCTGGCTCTCCATACACGGCGTCACTGAAATACTGGCCATACTGCTCTGCGCCGCCGCCGGGCTCAAGATAGCGGAGACCATACTGTTTCCCGGCGCAAAGACGAGGCTGGAGAGTCTGGCGTCTGACGGACGCCGGGCAGCCGGCGCGGCCGCTGGCACTGTCGCCCTGTTTTTGACAGCCGGCATCCTGGAGGGCGGTTTCAGACAGCTGATTTCAAGCACCCCTGGGCGTTTCGCCTTCGCGTCCGTGACCGCGGTGATCTGGACGCTTTACTTTACATACGCCGGAAGGAGCGCGGACGATGCCTGATACGCCGGACAGAG
Source organism: Synergistaceae bacterium (assembly GCA_031271065.1). Lineage (GTDB taxonomy): Bacteria > Synergistota > Synergistia > Synergistales > Synergistaceae > JAIRKI01. The sequence goes on along the minus strand of JAISWP010000005.1, from coordinate 883 downwards.
TCGGCAGGCTTGTCGACGGCATATCCAGAAAAACATGGACTGTCGTAAGCCCGGAAGGTGTGGCTCTCGAGGTTCCGATCGCGTCGAAAGGAGAGCGTCTTGCCGCGTTCATGATCGACATCGCCCTCATGACAGCGGCGCTGGTCATGACCGTAATACTTCTCGTCATACTGATCTTTTCGAACGCCAGCATGAGCGTAAGCCTCACTCTGATATTATTTCTGTCGTTTGCCATAAGAAATATGTACTTCATACATTTCGAGCTGGCCTGGCAGGGCCGGACGCCGGGGAAGAAAATATGTTCGCTGCGGGTCATAAACCGGGCGGGAGGCGAGCTTTCTCCGTCGGCTGTCATCGCCCGCAGTCTGACCCGCGAGGTCGAGTTTTTCCTGCCCTTGTCGGTATTCCTGACGCTCGAACCGGGCGGCGGCGCATGGAGACAGCTCACTCTGCTGGGGTGGGCCTGCGCTCTGACGGCCCTCCCCTGTTTTAACAGGGGACACTTGAGGGCCGGGGACCTGATAGGCGGGACCATCGTCATTTCCATGCCTAAACGCGTCCTGCGGGCCGATCTGACCGAAAAGATACAGGCGTCCGGCGGCATATACTCCTTCTCCCAAAGACAGCTGTCCATATACGGGGCTTTCGAGCTGCAGGTGCTGGAAGAACTGCTGCGCCGTCCCCAGACCGGCGAAAATGACAGGATACTGGGCAGCGCCTGCGAAAAAATCAGCCGCAAGATCGGGATGGATCAGGAAATTCCGCCGGGCGAAGACAGGCGCTTTCTGGAGGACTTCTACGCCGCGGAGCGGGAGGCGCTGGAAAGAGGGCAGCTGTTCGGGCACTATAAGGCGGACAAAACGGCGGACTAATCGAACACGCC
>JAISWP010000003.1 GCA_031271065.1 Synergistaceae bacterium | reverse complement strand
GGTATACTCGCGCCGCAGCTGCGCCAGCACGGTATAATTTACGGCCCGAGGATTCAGCGCCTCCATCTGCGAGGCGCGGTAATCGCGGTCCATGAGCAGACGGATAATCTGCGGATAGGCGGAAAACGGACCGGCGTTCGGATGATCGGTTGTAAGGATGATCTGCCACGCGTTTTTAACGAGCAGCAGGAGTTCCAGACCGACGCACCACTGAATGGCGTTGACCAGCGCCGCCGGCTTATAGAGCAGCGGCACCACCCCCGCGCCGGATTCCATTTCCACGTCGTTGTTGATCCATTTGTGACCTGTCACCACATGGAGGCGGTACTGCATCGGAGCGTCGGCGGTCATGGTGGTCGCCGGACCGAATACCATCTGGCCGACGTCGCACGTGACATTGGGGTGATCGTTGATATAATCAGCCAATTCCTGAGCCGCCGACTTGAGCGAGCCTTTTTTATTCCGGCCGTAGGCGTGAAACTGCAAATGGGTCAGATGAAAAGGCAGACCGTCGAGCGCCCGCATGGTTTCCAGGGTGGTCACGCTGTTGCCGGCCTCGCCCAGATGGTTGCAGTGCAGGTGCATACCGTGAGGCAGCCCCAGGTCGCGTATCGTCTCGGCCAGGCCCGTCATAATCTGACGCGGCGTAACCCCGAAAGGGGGGACCTGCGTATCCAGGTCCTGGATGCCCTGCGCCCATTTCCAGCTCTCCACCCCGCCCGGGTTGACAACCTTGACCGCATACCCCTTAGTCGCGGCCAGAAGCCAGGAGACCAGATCTCTCAGCCGCTCCCTGCGCGCCTCGGGGTCCTCTTCAGCGAGTATCTGCATGACCATGTAATTGTTGCCCATCAGCGTATAAGCTCCGGTATCGATGATCGGCACGTCCAGCAGCTCCTCGTGAGCGTGCCGGGCCTCCAGAGGCGGGACCGCCGCTTCGAACACCGTGGTGTAGCCGAGCCCCGCGTATTCGTAGCCGGTGTAGAAACTGGTGGGCACGGTAAAGCCGGTGCCGGCGCGAGTCGCGTCCGTATGGGGCTTGAAATGGTCGTAATGGTCCTCCGGGCACATACTGCGCGCGCTGTTGACCTTGGTGCCGGCGATGTGACTGTGGATATCCACGCCGCCGGCCATTACGGCACAGCCGGAGGCGTCGATGATCTCGCAGGGACGATCGTCCGGGGGCATGGCGCAGATTTTGCCGTCATCGCCGACGCACACGGCGCCGATCTGGCCGCTCAGTCCCTGGACCGGGTCGTAAACGCTGCCGTTAATAATTTTCAGCATGGAGAACTCGCTCCTTTATATTCTGCAGCACTTCCAAATCAGAGGGCCACTCGCAGTCGAGAATTTTGCGCAGACGGATCGGCACATTGTCCATGCGGTAATAGGTGCCCTCCGCGCTCAGCCCCGACGTCGCGACGGGAATGACCACATCCGCCCACTCCGTGGTGAGTGAATTGACCGGGTCCAGTACGATCGTAGGGATTTTTTTCAGCGCTTCGACCGCGGTATGCGGCAGATGAGCGGCGGGGTCGGTGGCGACGATCAGCGCCGCGTCCACGTCCCCTCGGTTCAGCATATCGATGACGCTGAATTCGCCGGGATTGAAGCGCGGATATCCGCGATTGAAACTGATCGCCAGCGGATAACCCGTCTGCCAGACGAACACCTGATTGTTTCCGTTGACATTGGCGTGTCCGCGCATCGGCATGGCATAAAACCGCGTATAGCGATTGCAGTCGCTGACCAGGCGTATCAGCTGCTCCACGTTCAAATCTTTACCCTGGCTCTGTGTCAGACCGATGCCGAAGAAGACGATCCCGTATTTACACCCCTTGATCAGTTCCACGAGTTTCCGCCATTCGGCCAGAGGCACCCCGCCAACCATGCTGCCGTCCGCGAGTGAGGGCAGGGGCAATTCGAGAACCAGCGCCCGCAGCACTGTGGCAATTTCGTAATCGCTCCCCGGGGTCACCTGAAAAAATAAATCGGCGGTTTTGGAACTGGGGGTGGGCCTCACATCCACGACGACCACCTTGCGGTCCCTGCGTCCCTGGGGCGTGTACATGCCTCTGGCCTGCACCGAATAACGGCTGAAGTGTCTCATGTGGCTTTCCATGGGGTTAGCTCCCCAGAACACCACCAGATCGGCGCGGTTTTTAGCTTCGCCCAAAGTACAGGTGGGCAGACCGACATGCTGACGGGCAAGGACGCCCGGTCCATGACAGTAACTGGAACAGTTGTCGAGACCGCCGCGCAGAATTTCCGCCAGTTCCACCCCAACCCGGTTAGCCTCGGCCACGGTGCTGCTGAACCCGTAGACGAGGGGCGATCTGGCCCGGCTCAATATCTGAGCCGCCGCGTCGTAGGCCTGCTCCAGCGCGGCGGGGCCCCCGCCGGCGCGGCACTCCGGCTTGTCGTTATCCCCGTGGAGAGCCTTGCTGCGGCCGATGCTGCAGACATTTTTGACTTCAACCACCCTGTTGTTTTCCACGTGCATCTCCAAATCGTCGCACAACGCGCCGCAAAAGGTGCATACAACATCTTTATGGACAGTTACCGACATGGTGTCCCCCCTTTTTTCCGGCAGACGCCGGCCTTTCGCGCAGATACGCCTCAGAGCTCCGCTGTTTCCAATTCCACAGGAAAGCCTTTGTAACTCGGTACGCCGGTGCCGTAAGTCTGCTCGCCGATCAGGGTGTTGGCCGTCGGCCCGAGAGGCAGGAAGAACACCCCGTCCGGCCCTTCGGCGCTGCGGCACGTGACCAGCGCCTGGCCTGAATCGCTGCGGATACGGACATGACACCCCTCCGTCAGCGCCAGCTCCTGATAATCGCGGGGACTGAGGGTGAGCGAGGTGGTTTCCGCGATGTATTCGGCGGAAAATTTGCCTTTTTCCATCGCGGCGCCCTGTCTCGCGGTGCGCACTGTGATCAGGAAACCTTTTTTGGAAGCCATATCTCATTCCTCCCCGTTCATGATACAGACCCGCCCGCGGCTATCCCGAGGCGATTCTTTCCGGATAAGAGTACACATTCATCCTGTTCCGCCGCACAAAGCCTATAACTGTAACCCCCAGTTTCCGCGCCAGTTCGATCGCCAGATTCGTAGGGGCGCCCGCCCCGGCGATAATCGGGCAGCCCATTTTGCCGGTTTTTATGACAATTTCCGAAGCTATGCGGCCGCTGAACACGATGATCTGCCGCGAAAGATCCCCGCCATTACTTAGCGCAGAACCGTACAGCTTGTCCAGGACGTTGTGCCTGCCTATATCAAAGGCTATGCTCCCAAGCCGCCCGTCCGAAGTCAGCGCTCCGCCGTGAACCCCTCCCGTCCGGCGGAACAAAACGGACTCGGCGTCCAGCATCTCCATATAACGGGAAACGTCGCCGGAACTGACTCTTAAATCGCCGAAAGACGTCCTCACGCCGGCGGTCCGCGCGTCGTTGACAAAATAAAAAGAAGCCCGGCTCCTGCCGCAGCAGGAAGAAAAATAGCGTTTCATGAAATTCGCCTCGCCCGGGGAGACATCCGGGGAGGTTTCGACGAAAGCCGTCCCCTGAGAGCTGTCTATTGAAATCCCCCGCACGTCCGGCAGACCGCGGATGATCCCCTCGGATGCGAGAAGCCCGACGATCAGCTCCCTCTCCTGCCCGGGAGAATGGACTATCGTCATAAATTCCCTGCCGTTCAGATAGACGGTAAGGGGCTGCTCCACGGCGACCATATCGTCCGCCGGCATAGTTTCGGAACCGTTGATTTTAGTGATTGTGAAAGTTTTAGCGCCGGCGGCGCAGGACTCGCCGCCGCCTGTTTCTGTTCCAATATCCTGCGAGCAGCAGCTCATATAATTCCCCCCGTACTATTACCGCATAAGTCGGCCCTCTTTGTCAAGACCGGCGCGGCAAGCCGGCGGGGGGTCCACCAGCCTGCTGCGCCGGCCTTCCACGCAATCAGCTATTTGCCTGGTTTGATCAAAAAGAAGGCAATTATCACAAAAAGCGGGACGACGCAATGCCAATGACTGTATAAAAAATCCATCTTCATCCTCCGATCGTTTCATCCCTCCGAATTGAAACCCGCGCGCTCCCAAACCTCTAACCAAAGCCCCGGACGGCAATGATACTGCCTCAAGGCGGGAGAAGCCTCCGGAATGCCGAGGCTCCCCCTTCGCGCTCTTTTTTATCCGGACGTTTCGCCGCCCAGACCCTCTATATTCCGCGGAGCCCGTTCGGCGGCAGGTCTTTTTCGACCGGGGCCGTCACTTCAAGTTGAAGGGTCTGAGAAATTTCTCGGCCTCGAACTTACGTCCCCTGGCATCTTCGAGAGGGACTTTATCGTATACCCAGCCCTCGACCTTGAGCGGGTCGACGCCTGCTTCCGTGAAGACTTTGGGGTCCACCACGAAAACTATATCCTTGTCGTTTTTACTCATATCCTTCGCCCACTCGAACAGCGACCCGTCGGCGACAGTTATTCCGTAATGATCGAGAGCCGCGTGGTAGCCTATCGATTCCCTGTCGAGCTTCACTATCTGCTCGAAGGACGAGAGCGGGGTTATTTCGCCCTCGTATTCCAGGGGCTTGTCCGAAAGTTTTTTGCCTATCATCAGCTTGCCCCTGTCCTCCAGCATCCCTTTCATATCGTCAGGCAGTTTTTTTAAATCAAGACCCGCCTTCACGAACGGTTCGGCGTCAAAACAGAGGTACGCGTCGAACATACGGCCGGACTTGGCCTCTTGCCGCCACCAGAAAGCCGCGTCTCCGTCAGGGTCCGTCAGAACCCATGCTTTATCCATGTCGTCGCCGGCGGGAGGAAATTCCAGGGCGCTTATCATCTCGCCGAAGGAAGTCACGGCGGCCTGCCCCACAAGGTCGGTGCTCCACGCCGCAGACGCCGAGTCCGCCGCGAAAAGCGAGAGTGCTCCGATCAAGAGCGCCGCAAGTACCGTTCTGCACATGTTTTTCTCTGTCATTTCAAATTCCCCCAATATTTTTATTTTGATTTTCAATCACTGACGCGGTTTACTTCGAACCGCCTCAGCCTCAAAGCGTTCGTGAGCACCGATACGGAACTGAGCGACATCGCGCCCGCCGCGAGTATCGGATTCAAGAGCGGGCCTCCGAAAAGATACAGTATCCCAGCCGCTACGGGAATACCGGCCGTGTTGTATGCGAAGGCCCAGAACAAATTCTGCTTGATGTTGCGTATCGTGGCGCGGGAAAGGGCTATAGCCGCCGGGACGTCCATGAGGTCGCTCTTCATCAGCACTATGTCGGCCGATTCCATAGCCACGTCGGTGCCGGAGCCTATCGCTATCCCTATATCCGCCTGGGCGAGCGCGGGAGCGTCGTTTATGCCGTCGCCGACCATAGCCACCCGCAAGCCCTCGCCCTGGAGTTTTTTCACCTCGTTGGATTTGTCCTGCGGCAGGACTTCGGCCAGGACTATGTCGAGGCCCACCTGACGGGCGATCGCGTCCGCCGTCTTTTTGTTGTCCCCGGTGATCATGGCGACCTTGATCCCCATCGCCTTGAGAGATTTGACGGCTTCAGCGCTGCTCTTTTTCAAAACGTCAGCGACGGCGATGATGCCGACAAGTTCGTCCTTCAGCACCACGTACATCGGGGTCTTTCCCTCATCCGCAAGGCGGTCGGACTCTTTCTCCAAATTTCCCAGGGAGATGCCGCGATCTTCCATCAGCTTCCGGTTTCCTATGTAAAAAACGCTGCCGTCAATGGAAGCCTCTATCCCAAGGCCGGTGAGAGCCTGAAAATTCTCGACCTCGAGGAAATCGACGCATTCTGCCTGCGCTTTCCTGACGATCGCTTCGCCCAGAGGGTGCTCGGAACTCTTCTCCGCCGACGCCGTTATCTGAAGCAGATGCCTTTCGTCCCGTATCCCGGAAGCGCCGGACACGACTATGTCGGTGACTTCGGGATGTCCTTCCGTCAGCGTTCCTGTCTTGTCGAACACGATGGCGTTCAGTTTGTGGGTGGTCTCCAAAGCCTCGCCGCCTTTGAACAAGATGCCGTTTTCAGCCCCTTTGCCCGTGCCCACCATAATGGCGGTCGGGGTCGCGAGCCCCAGAGCGCACGGACAGGCGATGATCAGGACCGCTATGAATATGGTGAGGGCGAATTGGACGTGCGTCCATCCGGCGGGCGGCGTTCCCAGGAAGTACCAGGCTATGGCCGCTGTGACCGCTATGACGCAGACGACTGGCACGAAATATCCCGACACGATGTCGGCCATTGCCGCAATGGGAGCTTTGGAACCCTGGGCATCCTCCACCAGTTTGATTATCTGGGCGAGCGCGGTGTCGCTGCCGACTTTCGTCGCCTCGAAACGGATCACGCCGTTTTTGTTGATCGTGGCGGCGAACACCTTGTCCCCCGGTTTCTTGTCCACCGGAATGCTCTCCCCGGTGAGCATGGATTCGTCGACTGCGGAGTGTCCGTCCGTTATAACGCCGTCAACGGGTATTTTGCCGCCCGGCTTGACCAGGATGACATGGCCTATTTCGACCTCGTCTATCGGTATTTCTATCTCATGCCCGTCCTGAACGACGACAGCCGTCTTAGGAGCAAGCCCCATGAGTTTCTTTATGGCTTCGGAGGTTTTTCCCTTCGACACGGCCTCCAGGTATTTCCCGAGCAGGATGAGCGTTATTATGACGCCGGCGGACTCGAAATAAAGACCTTCGACGGCCCCGAAATTGCTGATCAATATCTGATACGTGGAATAGAAACTGTAAATCAGCGCCGCGGAGGTGCCTATCGCTATCAGGGAATCCATGTTCGGGCTCCCCTGAACGAACGACCTGAAACCCACGGAATAGAACCTTCTTCCGGCGATGACGATGGGAATCGTCAGAATTATCTGCACTATCGCGTAGTCCAGGGGATACTGCATGGGGCTGAGCGCTTTCGGTATCGGGAACGGCAGCCACCAGATCATCGACCCCATCGCGAGATAAAGGAGAGGAACCCCGAACACAGCCGATACCGTAAATTTTCTCCTGAGGGAAGCGATCTCCCGCTCCCTGCGTACGCGATCTTCGTCCACGGCCCCCTTTCTTTCGGCGTCGAGCGGGGTGTACCCTATTTTGGATATCGCCTCCTTTATCTGGGAGAGTTTTACCGACCTCGGGTCATACGCGACCGACGCCCTTTCCGAGGCGAAATTGACCGACGCTCTCGTCACACCCTCCATTTTCGATATTGTCTTTTCTATGCGCTGGGCGCAGGCCGCGCATGTCATCCCGCTGATCGGGATGGTCACCTCGGTCCGTTTATTTTCCTCGACCACGCCGTAACCAATGCTGGTTACGGCTTCCTCTATGGCGGACAGCTGGATCGCCGCCTCGTCGTATTCAACGGTCAGTTTTTCCGTGGCAAAGTTGACAGCGGCTTCTGCCACCCCCGTGAGCCTGCCCGCGGTTTTTTCAATCCTTTTCGCGCACGCGGCGCACGTCATTCCGCTTATAGTCAAAGTATTCCGCATATCATAAACCCCTCCAGCCTGGTCAAATCCGAATCAAACTAACCGAGGCACTCGCACGGATCATTTTTACCCATAACAGCCTCTCCGTGATACCTGCCGCCGCACCGGGCGTTTTCGACGACGTGTTTCAAGCGTCTGAAATCCGTCCTCTTTGGATCGTAAACCACTTCGGCCCTTCCTGTACTGACATTGACGGACGCGTTGAGCACGCCGCTCTTTCCGGAGAGAATTTCTTCGATTCCGGCGGCGCACTCGGGGCAGCTCATCCCGTAAACCGGAACACTGACCGACACACGCCTGGTCCGGGCAGTCACGTCGCCCACGATCCCGCTGACGACTTCGCGCAGCAAGAGTCCGGGCAATCTCCTTTCGTCGTATTTCAGCGACAGCTCCTCTTTATCGAAGCTGACCGACGCCCGCGCAACTCCATCCAGGCCGCCCACCGCTTTTTCAATCCCTCTCGCGCATACAGGACACGCCATACCGCTTATCTGAATCGTTTCCTCAGTCATTACGGACTCCTCCTTCCATGACATAAATATCTTCAGTTTTATAACCGCCGGTCCTCAGAAACTCCTGCAGCAGGCACAGGACGGAGACGCGGAATCGTCGTCCGCGGGGGTCTGCTCCGCCGCTTCCGCCGGGGTTTCAAGCAGGGCGGCGGTCCTATCGGGCGCGCCCGCAGCGTCTGCGTCGACCACGGTTATCGTTCCCCTTATCATGCCCATCCAGCAGCTGTACCTGAACCTGCCCGCTTTCGTCGGGGTAAACTCGATGATGTTGTCGCCGGCCCGCAGACGTTTTTCTATCTTGAACTCGGGGATGACGATCGCGTTGTTGCAGCCGTTTATGGCGCCCTGCTCCGCGGACAGATTCCATCTGACGGGAGTCCCGGCTCTGACGGTGATGGCCGGATATCCCCTCCTGGAAAGAGGTGTCGTCACCTCCTGAACCCCGCTTGTATTTACGACCGCCGTATTCGGGGAAACTGCCTGAGAGGAGGAAGCGGATACCGGGGCCGGCGAATCCCTGAACGCGCCGAAGCCGTTTGAATCAAGCCCCGAC
>JAISWP010000227.1 GCA_031271065.1 Synergistaceae bacterium | reverse complement strand
TATCACGATTGAGGAACCTTCGGTCAAATGTTTTAAGCTGTTTAAATCAACGATCCCATAGATATTACGGAGGTATCATGAAATGGACGTGAAACAGGCTGTGTCCAAACTCGCATCGGAGACGGACGGACTGTTCAGGCTCAAGCCGGCGTGGGTGTCGCGCATATTCCTGCCGCCCGGCAGGAGACTGGGGCTTCCCGACGACGCTTACGACCTGAAAGAGCGAGGATACATCACCGAGCGGTGGATCGGATCGACCACCGAGGCGGAAAACCCTATACACACGCCGAACGAGGGGCTGAGTTTCATCGACATGCCGGACGGTTCTGAACTCACCCTCAAAGAAGCGGTGGAAGCTCTGCCCGACGTGATAATGGGCGCTGATTACGCGTCGGACCATAAAGGGCTGGGACGCCTTCCCAAAATATTCGACAACGGGGACAGGCTTCCCTTCCACATTCATCAGACACAGGCGGACGCGGACAAACTCGGGAAAAAATCGAAGGAAGAGTCGTACTATTTTCCCCCCGGGCTGCCGATGGGGCCTCATCCGGAGACATTCTTCGGCCTCCATCCTTTCATAGTCAGGGAGAACCGAAAAGACATCGTGGCGAAATACCTCGAGGACTGGGAGCACACCGACAGGTTCCTCTCCCTGTCAAGGGCCTACGTCAACATGCCGGACGACGGTTTTCACCTTCCCCCCGGCATCCTCCACGCCCCCGGTTCGGCACTCACAATAGAGCTTCAGGAGGACTCCGACGTGGCGGCCATGTTCCAGGGCAGGCTGGCCCATACGCTCCTGGACAAGAGCGTGCTGACCCGTGACGTTCCTCCCGAGGAACTGGAAAACCGCGGGATGATGGCGCTCGTCGACCAGCTCGACTGGGAAGCTAACGGGGATCCGTACTTCTACGAAAACCACCACACTCCCCCTGTCAGAGTGGACGGATCAAGGTCGGTAGGCAGCGAGGAATGGTGGATATTCTACAACACCAGGAAATACAGCGGCACAAAGCTGATACTGCGCCCGGGAGCCACCCGCAGGTGCGTGGACAGGGGCGCTTACAGTATACTGGCGTGGAGCGGCGAGGGGACCTTCGGAGGACTGCGCGTAAAGGGGCGAAGCCTCACGGAGGACGAGATCATGGTGACCGCAAGCAGGGCGAAAAAAGGCGTGGACGTGACGAACACCGGCGCGGAGGACCTGATGATAATAAAATTTTTCGGCCCGGACATCAACGACGACGCTCCGGCTCTGAAGCGTTACCCTCACCGGGAGGCATGAGCCGTGCCGTTGTTCGCGGCGGCCGATATAGGCACGACAACTATCAAGGCAGGGCTGTTCGACGAGAAGTGCGAGCTGCTGCGGGAACGGAGCGCGCCCTTCCTGCCTGACAGAAAATTCGGCTGGGAGGGGATAGACCCGGATAAGCTGGCCGCGTCGCTCAAGTCCCTGATTCGGGAGGTCGCGAGCGTGGACGGACCGTCTGTGGGATCCCTCTCGCTGAGTTCCTTCGCCGAGACCGTATTCCCGGTGGACGGCGGCGGAGCGTCGCACCACGGGATAATATGGTACGAAAACTGCACTAAGGACCTGTTCGACCGGGTCATGGCGCGTACCACGACGCGCAGGGTGCGGGAGATCACGAAGCTCGACGCCAGCTGGATATACTCCGCCAGCAAGATACTCAGGACAAAGGAAGATCATCCGGAGATATACGCCGGAGCCCGCGCTTTCCTCGACGCAAGCTCTTACATGGCCTTCATGCTCACCGGAGAACTGTGGTCCGATCTGTCCCTGGCAAGCCGCACACAGCTTTTGGACGTGGAACGGGCATGCTGGTCGGAGGAGATGACGGACCTGTGGGGACTCGACGCCGGAAAACTCCCTCCCTTAAGACGATCCGCCGGCGTGTGGGGCAGTCTCAGGCCGGCGGCGGCCTCGGAACTTGGGATGAAACCCGGGATTCCGGTCATAGTGACGGGGCAGGACCACATAGCCTGTGCGCTGGGAGCGGGTGTATCCCGGTACGACCAGGGGATGATCTCGATAGGAACCAGCGCGTCATACTACTCGCCGATGCCTCCCGAATCCCTCACGACCGAGGATTTTCTGTCGCGGGAATCCTTGTCCGGCGGGTACTCGGCGTTTCCAGGCGGCACGTACGCACTCACCGGAATGTCCTCGGGAGGGTTCTGCATAGACTGGTTCATCCACAGCGTGCTGGGCCGCGATTACGGAATACTCGGCGAATTCGGCAGGGGATTTCTGCGCACCCGTGCGCTCTTTTTCCCGAACCTCAGAGCGTTCACCGACAAACTGCCTCCCGGAGGCTTCACCAGGCTCTCCGACTCGGACACAGGACTCTCGATGCTGCAGGCCGTCATGGAGGCGCTTGCCTTCGAGGGCAGATACGCGTTCCGCGAGATATTCAAGGCCAAACGGGTGAGCGGACTGAGAGAAGTCGTCATGACCGGAGGAGGGGCGAGAAACACACCGTTCGTTCGCATACTGGCCAACGCGCTGGGCTCTCCGATAATCGTACATCCCCTCCCCCACTCCTCCGGGCTGCTGGGCGGAGCGATAGCCGGGGCCGCCGCGTGCGGATACTTCAGAAACTGCGCCGAAGCGGCGGAAACGCTCCGGCCCGGAACCGAATATCAGCCGGACGACCCGGATTTCGCCGCGTATCTGGATGAGAAATACGATAAACACCTCATGGATTACAGGTCATCGCCGCGGATTCATCCGAAAAATATCTGACCGGCGGTTCATCTTGAAAAATATGGAAGGTGACGGCCCTTGCGCGAATGTTTTGACGTCGATCATACCCGGAACACCGGTGTCACATCCGACCGCGCCGCCGGAGGCGCGGCATGATTCGTGAGGCGCTGCTCGGCCTGGACCTGGGGACTTCCAGCGTCAAGGCGGTATTCATGGACGCGCGCGGAGAAACGATCGGCTCCGGCGCGCGCGGGTACGCGATAGATTCACCGGCTGCGGATTGGGCGCAGCAGTCTCCCGGAGAGTGGTGGAACGCCTCGGTGACGTCGGTGCGTGAAGCTCTCGCGGAGGCTAAAAAGAACGCCGGAGGCGGATTTTCCGTAAAGGGCATATCGCTGTCGGGACAGATGCACGGGCTGGTCGCGCTGGACGCGGACGACAAACCCCTGGGACCGGCCATAATATGGGCGGACCGGAGAAGTTCGTCAGAGGTCCGAGCCGTGAACGCGGCGATAGAGAATATCGGCGTCGAATACGCCTGCAACGGCGCCTCGACGGGTTTTTTGCTGCCGTCCCTGCTATGGCTCGCGAACAACGAACCGGACGTGATGGACCGTGTGCGCACGGTGATGCTGCCCAAGGACTACGTCTCTTTCAGGATGACGGGCCGCAGGGCCGCCGAGCCCACGGACGCGTCCGGTTCAGGCGCCTGCAATGTGCGGGACGGAGGATGGAATTACGCGCTCTTGAGCGAGCTAGGAATACCCTGCGAGATATTTCCGGAGATGATCCCCACCGGGTCTTTCCTGGGACCGCTTAGGGCAGCCGCCGCTGAAGAAATGGGTCTGGACGAGGGAATCCCCGTGGCGGCGGGCGCGGCGGACCAGCCGGCAGGCGCTCTCGGGAACGGGATCGCGGGGTTCGGCATGATGTCGTCGACCATCGGGACGGCGGGCCAGATATTCGCGCCCGTCACCTCTCCGATGTACGACCGCGAATTTCGCACAAACACGTTCCGGCACGCGGGAGAGAACCTCTGGTATGTGCTGGGAGCCAACTTGAGCGCCGGCTACTGTCTTAAGTGGCTCAAGAATACGGCGAACATACCGGGGAGATACGCGGACCTGGACAAGTACGCCTCACGCGTTCCGGCGGGCTCCAGAGGCGTCGTGTTCCTGCCGTATCTTTTCGGGGACAGGACGCCCCACCGGGACGAACGCGCCCGTGCCGTATTTTTCGGCCTCGCCGGGTCGCACGGCACGGACGAGATGATCAGAGCGGTGATGGAGGGGGTCGTCTTTTCCATGAACGAAGGTGTCGAACTGGTCCGCGGGCTGGGAATCGATCCCAGCGTCGTCGTGGCGTCCGGGGGAGGGGCGAGGAGCAAATTATGGCGTCAGATGCAGGCCGACGTCTACGCCCTGCCGGTGACAAGGGCCGTTTCGGAAGAACAGGCGTGCGCCGGAGCGGCTATATTGGCCTCGGTCGGCGCGGGAATACACCCCGATATCCCGTCGGCCTGCGAGGCGATGACCCGCATGTCCGGTGAGACGGAAGAGCCCGACATGCGCTCTCACGAGATCTATATGGATATCTTCGGAATATACAGAGAACTTTACAGCCGAAACGCGGAGTTATTCGCGCGCATGACGGAATTTGCGAAGAAAGGGTGATTTACGTGAAAAAGCGAGTCATATGCGCGGGTGATATACTGTATGATTTTATATCAGCGGAACGCGGAACGGGGCTCGCCGGCGCTTCCCATTTCGTGAAAAAACCGGGAGGCAGTCCTTTCAACATAGCCATAGGGCTGGCGCGCCTGGGAGTGGACGTGTCGTTTCTGATAAAGATAGGGGATGACGAGTTCGGGGGCGCGCTGAAACAGTTCCTCATGGATGAGGGGGTCGATATGTCCTGCGTAGTGGACGGCGCTGGGCACAACACGACTCTCGCAATGGTCGCGGTGGACGAACGGGGAAAGGTCGAGTTCCGATTCTACCGGGACAACGCGGCTGACATATCGCTGACGACGGACGAACTGCCCCCCATCACGCCCCGGGAGACATCCGTGTTTCAGTTCGGCTCCATAGCGCTGGCGGACAGCCCTGTGGGAGACGCGTACATGGTGGTGTTCGAGAAGATGAGGGCAAGCGGGGTGATGACTGTGCTCGATCCGAATGTCCGCCCGCTCTACGTGGCGGACAAGCCCGTATTCAAAAAAAGGATATCGTACCTGATACCTCTCGTGGACGTCCTGAAGCTGAGCGACGACGACCTATTCTGGCTCACCGGGGCCAGGACCGTCGAGGAGGGGCTGGCGCGCCTGAACTGCAATCACGCCGGGCTCGTCATAGTCACGGAGGGAAGCAGAGGTGCCCGGGCAGTGTGGAGGGGAGAGACTATCAGCGCGCCGTGCCCCTGCGTGGAAGTTGCGGAGACCACCGGCTGCGGCGACGCTTTTATCGCCGGAGTGATCTCGAAACTCGCCCCTCTGGGGAGGATGGGGCTTGCGGATATGACCCCGTTTTCGCTGAAGAACACACTGATATGGGCCAACGCCTGCGCGTCGATCGTGGCGTCGAGATACGGAGCGGCGAACTCGATGCCCCGGACGAACGAGGTTGAAGAATTCATTTTAAACCACAATATGAGGGCGTGACGTGAGCGAAAAGAAGGAACCCTCCGTGCTTGCCGGTTCGGCCGCGGGCCCTATGCCGCGATGGATGGCCGCCGCCGGGATACTTCTGGGAGCAGCGCTCTGTTTCAGGGCTTATAACTCGTTCCTGTCCCAGGGCCTCGGGAAAGACGGGCTGTTTCAGGTCCTCATCGGTCTTGTATGCGTGTACGGCGCCGGCATAAGCCGCCGGCTTTATCTGTCGGACGACGGAGTCGTGCGGGAGATGCGGAGCTGGGGCCGAATCCTGCGGAAAATACTGCTTTGGAAGGACATAAGACATGTGACGCTGGCGTTTCGCGGAAACCGCATGATGGCGTTTTTCGAGGCCGGCGCGACCGGTTGGAAGGTGCCCTTCCTCAAAGACCAAAAGGGCGAGGTCCTGGATGTTCTGGACGAATACATACCTGAGGTCGGCGTCGACATAATCGGGAAATAGCCAAAATCCAAATATCGGAGCTGTCTTGAAGATGAACGATCTGTCAGCGTTTTCAAAGCACCTGAACATTGATTTCAGCGCGGCGCAGATACTGTGGTTTCTGACCGGGCCGCTGGTCACCATCATCCTGTGGTACGTCCTGGACCGCTGCCTGCGCAAGATACACGAGAAAAGCAGCATCCTGGAACGAGTTCTCGAGAAAAGCAGCATCAATCCAGGGGCCAGGCAGATGCTCAAGGGAAGGATAAAGACGCTGAGCGGGCTCTCTTTGCAGGCCATACGGATACCGCTCGGGGTTTACTTCTTATACGTGCTCCTGGGATATTTCAACTTCGATCCGAGGCCGTTTCTGGCAGGTATCGGAGTAGTCGGCCTGGGGCTGACCCTAGCCGCGCAGAACATACTGCGGGACTTCATCAACGGCCTTTTCATCGTATTCGAGGACCAGTTCAACGTCGGCGAAAGCGTGTCCATCGGGAGCTACTCGGGCACAGTCGAAAGTTTCTCCATGAGGGTGACGAGACTGCGCAGGTTCGACGGAAGCCTCGTCATAATCCCTAACGGCAGCATTTCTGTGATACAAAACAGCACGAAAGACTTCTCCAAAGCCAACGTGGAGGTCGGAGTGGCCTATGATTCCAACATAAGGGACGTGATGGAAATTCTCAAGGAATGTGCGGAGAAAGCCTCGGAATGTCTCCCCGGAGTGGTCGTCGACGATCCGGAGGTGTACGGCGTCGTCGCATTCCGCGACAACGACGTGATGCTTCGGGTGCTGACAAAGACTTATCCCGGGGAGCAGTGGAAGTTCGAACGGCAGCTGAGGACGATCATCCTGGAACGCTTCAGCGAAGAGGGAATAGACATACCGTTCCCCCAGGTAGTGGTGCATCCGTCCGGAGATACCGCAGATGAATAAGAAACTAAAGGCGAAAATCCTCGAATCTCTGTCGTCGGTAATGCCGATAACGCTGATAGTGTTCATCCTGAGTTATGCCTTCCCCATACCGATAGAGACTACGATAATGTTTCTGGCAGGCGCGGCGCTTCTCACGGTCGGCATGGGGTTTTTCTCGCTAGGGGCGGATATCGCGATGATGCCGATGGGGGAAGCCGTGGGCGCGCAATTCATGAAGACGAAAAAATTATGGTTCGTGGTGGCCGTAAGTTTTATACTGGGATTCATCGTGACCGCGGCGGAGCCGGATCTCCAGGTTCTGGCAAACCAGGTCGCCGCCGTACCGTCTGCGATCCTTGTGGGCACGGTCGCGTTCGGGGTCGCTTTTTTCCTGGTGGTGGCGATGCTGCGCATCATTTTCAAGATCAGCCTCAAATACATACTGATAGGTTTTTACATAGCGCTGTTTGCCTTATCCGCTTTCGCCCCGAAGGATTTCCTCTCCGTGGCGTTCGACTCGGGCGGCGTCACGACAGGGCCTATAACGGTGCCCTTCATAATGGCGCTGGGCATAGGGCTGTCCGCGGCGCGCAGGGATAAGGACTCCCAGGATGACAGCTTCGGTTTGGTGGCGATATGCAGCATAGGCCCTATACTGGCGGTGCTCCTGCTCGGGATCGGCTACAACCCGGAAGAGGCGACGTACACGCCGGTCGAGGCTCTCAGCATATCCACCACTAAAGACGTGATGGAGCAGTACCTGCTGCACCTGCCCGAATATCTCAAAGAGGTCCTGATCGCCCTCACGCCGATCTGCGCCTTTTTCCTATTCTTTCAGGTCATATTCAGACAGTTCCACCAAAAACAGCTTCTCACTGCGGGAATAGGCATGATATACACTCTGATTGGCCTGGTGCTGTTTCTCACGGGAGTGAACGTGGGCTTCATACCGGTCGGGCACCTTCTGGGCTCCGAGATAGCGTCGAGCGCGTACAAGTGGGCGCTCATTCCCATAGGAATGGTCATAGGGTACTACATAGTCGCGGCGGAACCCGCGGTCCACGTTTTGAACAAACAGGTCGAGGAGATATCAGGCGGGCTGATATCGCGGAAGGCGATGAAACTCTCTCTGTCTCTGGGAGTGGCGGCGTCACTGGCGCTGGCTATGATGAGGATATTGACCGGCATCTCAATATTCTACCTGCTCATACCAGGATACGCCATATCTCTCGCCCTGACGTTCTTCGTCCCGAAGATATTCACCGGCATCGCTTTCGACTCCGGCGGAGTCGCCAGCGGACCAATGACCTCCACATTCCTTCTGCCGCTGGCGATGGGGGCCTGCGAGAGCGTCGGCGGCAATGTCATGACCGACGCGTTCGGAGTTGTGGCAATGGTGGCCATGACGCCACTCATCACCATACAGATACTCGGCCTGGTCTACGCAAAGGCCGCCAGAGTCGCGGAGGTCAACGAAGCCGTCACGGTCGAGGCCGTCGGCACGGGCTTCGAGGAAGAGATAATAGATTACGAGGAGGGATCTTCCGATGAGCGCTAGCAGACCGCTTCCGCTGAAATTGCTGAGCGTGATCGTCGACCGCGGCATGTCTCAGAAAGTCGCGGACATATTGAAGGAGGAACAGGTCCGGTTCCATTTCATAACGCTTGGCGAGGGTACCGCGGGCTCCGATATACTGGCCCTTCTGGGGCTCAATTCCGTGGACAAATCGCTGATGTGCTGCCTCGTCCCGGAATTCGGCGCATCGCCTCTCATACGCGTCATCGCGGACAAGGTGCAGCTGTCCCGTCCCGGACGCGGCATAGCCTTCACCATACCGCTGTCGGGCGTGTCGGGTTCGGCCCTTCAGCTGATAACTAAAGACTTCGAGGCAAAAGGAGATGCTGATACAGTGGAGACAGTCAAAAAATCCGCCAAATACGACATGATACTGTCGATAATAAACCAAGGGCACGTGGACGAACTGATGACAGCGGCGAAAGGGGCCGGCGCGCGGGGAGGCACGGTGCTCCACGGCAGAAAATGCGACATCGGCGAGGACGGTAAATTCTTCGGCATATCCCCCCAGATGGAAAAGGACATCGTCGCCATCCTGACGAACCATGAGAAAAAAAACGACATAATGAAGGCATTGGCCGCGTCGTGCGGAATGTCCACGGAGGCCCAGGGGCTCATATTCTCCCTCCCCGTGGACGAAATAGAGGGGCTTCGCTCGGTGATGGAGGAAGCGGCGAAAGAGTGACGGCGCGCGTATTGAACTGACTTCAAACGCTCGGCGCGCGAAAAGAGCCCTCCTGTCCGGAGGGCTCTTTTCGCACCGTTTTGCGGACAGTCGGTAAGGTCCGCGATTTTTATTTCGAGAACAACTCGACTACCAGGATCTCGTTCGCGTCGATGGGAATCTCGTCCCGCTGGGGTTCCCTGGTGAGGGTTCCGCTGAACTGTTCGAGATTCTTCTCGATATACTTGAGGTCGAAGTTTCGCAGATCCTGGAAGGACGTGCGAAGGGCCTCGTTTTCCCGGGACTTCTCCCTGAGGGTTATCACGTCACCCGGTTTGCAGGAGTACGAAGGTATGTCGAGCTTTTTTCCGTTCACGAGTATATGGCCGTGATTCACGAGCTGGCGGGACTGGCGGATCGACCGGCCGAAACCGATGCGGTAGACCAGGTTGTCGAGCCTGCACTCAAGAGCTTTCAGCATGGCCGCGCCAGTGGCCTCGGAACTCTTCTGCCCCGTCTTGTAATAACGGACGAACTGCCGCTCCAAAACTCCGTAATAGGCCTTTATCTTCTGTTTTTCCATCAGCTGCAATCCGTACTCTGATGTCTTTCTGCCGGCGCGCCCGCCTTTCTGCGCCTGTCCGCTCACCCTCTTGAGCGCTTTGGGGTGATTGTAAACGTTCACTCCCAGACGGCGGCAGAGCTTGAAACGGGGCTCTCTTCTAGTTGCCATGACGACACTCCCTTGCTTGATAATTAACAATATAAAGCCATCGGCGTCACCGACGGCTCCGATTATTCAGCCAATGAATTTTACCACCGACATATAAAAAAGTAAACAGCGCAGCCCGGCTGTCCGATCATTTTTTACGGATCGGTCCTGACGCCGGCAGCGGAGCACCCGGCGCAGAATGTCCTATGCAGCTATATCCAGGCCGCGGGCGCGCGTCGGCGTATCTTTCGATCCGCCGCCGGCCCCATGACCTGAAGCGGCGGGGAAAAGACCCGGCGGCATGTTCTCCTCGTAACTGCGAAATGCCTTTTGCGCAGAAACACGCGCCCCTGTATTTTTGGAATGTCTTTCGTCCTC
>JAISWP010000219.1 GCA_031271065.1 Synergistaceae bacterium | reverse complement strand
CGGCGCGGTCAAGGAAAAAATAGCGGGCCTCGCCGTCACGGAGGACGAAAAACTCCGCATTGTGGGGGACCTTCTGCACCCGTCCGATTTCGTGGTGCTCGTCGTCCCCATAGACAAGGCCGCCCCCAGAGGACGCCTGATCCTCCCGCAGCAGCAGACCATCCGGGACATTCTGGAGGCGGACGCCGCGGCGATCGTCGTCAAGGAATTTGAACTGCGCGAGACGCTGGAGTCCCTGGGAAAACGCCCTCGCATGGTGATAACCGACAGTCAGGTATTCGCCAAAGCCGCGGCCGATACCCCGGCAGACGTCCCGCTCACCAGCTTCTCCATACTGATGGCCCGTTACAAGGGGCTTTTGGACCCGGCTGTCGCGGGAGTGTCGGCTCTGGAGAGGATAAAGGACAAAGACAGGATACTCATAGCGGAGGGATGCACTCACCACCGGCAATGCGACGACATAGGGACGGTCAAGCTGCCGCGATGGATAAGGCAGTACACCGGGAAAAAGCCGGATTTCGAGTTCACCTCCGGCGGGACCTTCCCAGGCGACCTGTCCCCGTACAGCCTGATAATACACTGCGGCGCGTGTATGCAAAACGACCGCGAACTCAGATACAGGCAGAGGGAAGCCGACGCCCAGGGAGTCCCGATGACGAACTTCGGCATCCTCATAGCGTACATGCAGGGAATATTGAAACGCAGCGTATCCGTATTCCCTCACCTGGCCGGGGAGCTGGACTGAGGACATGAGGATCGAGCGGGACAGACTGGGGGAAGTTTCACTGCCGGACGACGCCCTGTACGGCATCCAAAGCGTCCGGGCGAGGGACAATTTTGACCTCTCGTACAAACCGGTAAATTCACGCCTCATCCACGCCATCGTGAAGGTGAAAAAAGCGGCGGCCCTGACCTACGACAAGCTGGGCGCGGGAAAAGCGGGGGTCTATCGCGCCGTCGCGCGGGCCTGCGACATGGTGCTGACGGGAGAAGCGGGGCCGGAAAGCGATATGTTCATCGTGGACGCGCTCCAGGGCGGGGCCGGGACCTCTGCCAACATGAACGTCAACGAGGTGCTGGCTAACCTCGCAATCAGGATCATGGGAGGGCGGTGCGGGGACTACGGCACCGTCCACCCTCTCGACGACGTGAACCGGGGGCAGTCCACCAACGATGTGTATCCGACGGCTCTGCGCGTCGCGGCTGTCGAACTTTTGAGGAGCCTCTCTGACGCCTGCGCGAAACTTCAGGAGTCGCTCCAGAAGCGGGAGAACGAGTTCGACGGCATACGCAAACTCGGCCGCACCGAACTGATGGACGCGCTGCCAATAACGCTTGGGGCGGAGTTCGGCGCTTACGCCCAGGCAGCCGCCAGGGACAGGTGGCGGCTTTACAAAGCCGAAGAACGCCTCCGTCAGGTGAACCTGGGGGGTACGGCGGTTGGGACGTCCGATAACGCGGAGCGCAGATACCGCTATATGGTGATCGAGGAACTTCGCCTGATGACCGGCATAGGCCTCGCCCCGGCCGAGTATCCCATGGACATAACCCAGAACTGCGACGTGTTCGTGGAGGTCTCGGGCCTGCTCAAAGCTATGGCCGTAAACCTCATGAAGATATCCGGCGACCTGCGGCTGATGTCCTCCGGACCCCACGGAGGGCTCGGGGAGATAAAACTGGCGGAGCTCCAGGCCGGCAGCACCATAATGCCCGGCAAGGTCAACCCGGTGATTCCGGAGATGACCATGCAGGCCGCCATGAAGGTCGCCGCGGGGGACTCGGCCATCACGTCGGCGGCCTCCCGAGGGGAGTTCGAACTGAACGCCTTTCTGCCTCTCATAGCGGACACTTTGCTCGAAAACCTGTCGCTGCTCGAACGGGCGGCTGTGATACTGCGCGTGAAGTGCATAGACACCCTGACGCCGAACCCGGCCCGATGCGCGGAGCTCCTCGACTCGTCCTGCGCCTTCGCTGCCTCCTACGCCCCCATCCTCGGCTACGACGCGACAGCCCGCATCATAGCCGAGAACGAAGGAGACCCGGCCAGGATCAGGGAGGAACTCGACAGGGCGTCGGGCCTCGCGTCCTCCTGACGGGACGCCGCCGCAGTTCCGCGGCTTTTTAATTTATTAATTTATTTTGCCGGCGGCCGCACCCTTTTGTACAGGGCGTTGAAAGCGGAAAATTCGTGGGACGCGGCGACGACGGCGATGAAAAAAGCCATCATAGGGCCCATCACGAGTATGGAGGACCGGGAGGCGGCAAATCCCATGAGCGCGGGCAGAACGGCCGCGCCCAGGTAGTTTGCCCCCATCATGACCCCTATCATCCGAGGTGAGGCCCCGTCCCCCACCCTGCGGGGAATATCGTGGAGCATCAGAGGAAAGAGCGGCCCGAGGCCCAGGCCGATCAGGACAAAAGCGCCGAGGACCGCCAGGGAATTTCTCGTAACCGTGAAAATCGCTATCCCCAAAAACGCCGTGACGACGCCTCCCCTGAGAACCCGAACGTCGGAGACGCGGGAGGCCAGCGCGCCCGCGATCGCCCTCCCGGCGGTGAGAGACGCCCAATAGAGCGACACGGTAAAACCCGCGGTCTCTATCGAAGCCCCTGTGACGTCGAGCATAAATGTCGTCCCCCAGAGTCCAGGGGCCAGCTCGACGCCGGAATAGGCTACGCTGTACACGCAGTTGGCGGCGAATACCCTGCGGTATTTCACCAGACCCGGGAAGACTATCCTCCGGGACGCGCCGGCGGACACGCGCGCGTTCCCCGGCTCGAGCCCCCCGGCGACGCAGGCCCGTCCGCGCCACGCCCCCAGCGCCGCGAAAAACGCCGCCGAGACAAGAGCCAGGAGAGCCGCGATCACCGCGTAACCGGTCCTCCAGGAATATCCGCTTCTTAACATCGACGTCATCATGACGGTCGAGCAGGTCACCCCGACCCCCCAGACGCAGTTCACCAGCGCCATATCCCGGGAAGAGCAGTATTTTGCGGCGTACGCGCTCATGGCGGACACCACCGCGCCTATCCCGAACCCGGCGGGGATGGTGAGGACGACGACGAGCGGCCACCAGGGCGACGCGGCGTATCCGAAAAACTCCACGGCCAAAATGAGGGAGAAAGCCAGCATTATACGCCCCACGTGCCACCGTCCGCCGAAATATCCGTACACGAGGCAGGATATTATTCCCCCGATCTTCGTGACGCCGACCAGTATCCCAGCCGCCCCGAGAGGCAGCCCGAAGTCGAGCCTCATCCCGGGCCAGGCGACGCCCAGGACTGCGTCCGTCATTCCGAGGGAAATGAAACCTGCGTAAAGCAGACAGAGTATCGCAAAACGTCTTTTCTGCTCCCCCGTTTTTTCAAACAAAGACAGAGACCTTCTTCCACGGCTATGCGCGAATCGCGCATCGGCTTGATATTTTACCCGGTTTTTACCTCGCGCCCCAGGTAGATTTTACACTCTCCCATTAATTTACGGACACGGACAAATACAAAATAAAATGGAGGAATACCTATGCTCGGCACTAAATCGCTTCAAAAAATGGCTCTCGTTTCGCTGGCGGGAACTGTCCTGCTGATCATCTTCTGCCGGGCGCTGATTTGATCCGAAATCAAAACAGGACGAGAATGTCCTTCGATCCGCGCCGCAGTTTTACGCCCGGTTCGGACGCCGAGGCGGACTGCGGCGGGAAGCCGCCCCGGCCGATAATGATACTGGGACGATAACAGAGCCTCTCAACAGGGCGAAGCCCCATTCACATACACCCATACT
>JAISWP010000034.1 GCA_031271065.1 Synergistaceae bacterium | reverse complement strand
CGCGGTTTCCGAGGAACAGGCGGCGTCGAGCGAGGAGATAGCTATGTCCGTGCAGAATATGGCCGCGAGGGTGACAGGCGTCGCCTCGGCCGGAGACAACATTCGCGAAAGCGTCGCCGGCGCGGCGGCATCCGCCGACCAGATGGCTCAGAGCGCGGAAAACCTTGCGAAGCTCGCGAGCGATATGGAAGCCATGTTAAACTCCTTCAGCCTTTCGAGCGCCGGCACAGGCCAGGCTTCAAACCAAAAAACGTACAAAAAGACGGCTGGTATGCTCCCAGCCTAGTTATTCCAATCGGGCATGATCGTTAGATCGTTATAACCGGATGTATTTTATCGAGCGGGCGTTCCTGCCCGCTCGATCATTTTCCCCGACGCCAGTCCGAGTTGTTTCCGGCGCCAGCGCGTGCGGCACGCCGGCGCCGCGGAACTCTCCGGCCGCCCTAGATGCCGCGCGCCGTCATCCGCACCTGCTCTTGAGTCTCTCCCAATCCGAATCCACATCACTCTGAGCCTCTTTTATCAGGTCGGCTCTTTCCGCGTATGCCCTGAAAAGATGCGCATAACGTCCCTGAGGCCGCAGGAATTCCTCGATCGGCAGCGGTTTTTTGGGCTCGTAGGACAGTTTATACTCGCCGCATATCACTTCATACACGGGCCAGAACCTGCTGTCGGCGGCAAGGCGGCATATCCGCGTCTGGTCGGCCGGGTCTATCTTCCAGAACAGAGGACACGGAACCAATATGTTGACGAAAGCCGCCCCGGGGGTCTCCACCGCGCGTTTCACCTTAGCTATGACGTCCGTTGGGTTATGGAGCGTCGTCTGCGCCACGTAAGGGATGCCGTGGGCCGCGGCGATTTCCGTCAGGTTCTTCTGCTTCTGCAGCTTGCCGGGCAGCTTGGCCCCGGCGGGGGACGTGGTGGCGGAGGCGGAGCGCGGAGTGGCTCCGCTGCGCTGCGCGCCTGTGTTCATGTACCCCTGATTGTTGTAGCAGATGTAAGTTATGTCATGCCCCCGTTCGAGCGCGCCGGAGAGCGACTGGAGGCCGATGTCATAGGTGCCGCCGTCCCCTCCGAAAGCCACGAACTTTATGCCGTCCCGGAACATGCCCCGCCTGCGAAGGGCCCGATGGGCCGCCTCCACTCCCGATATGGCCGCTCCGGCGTTTTCGAACGCCACGTGCATGAACGGGACCCTCCAGGCGCTGTACGGGTAAACGGTCGTCGATACCTCCATGCAGCCTGTGGCCCCTGTCACGACCACCGGGGATTCTATGCCCATGAAAGCCTGTCTCAGGGCGGTCGGAGCTCCGCACCCGGGGCACATGCGATGTCCTTCGCAGAGAGGGTTGTCCCTGCGCGTCAATTCTCTGAGATTCACCGCGCTCATACCGCGCGCCTCCCCCGGGCGTATTTGTCCCTCAAACCTATGTACCCCGCGAAACCGGAGCGTCCCTCCGCCAGATCCTCGAACACCATCTCCGCGTCGGCGGGGAAGAAATCCCTGCCGCCGAGCCCGAAGATATAAGACGCCACCGGCACACGGCGCGGACAGTCGTAGAGGGCGGTCCGAACCTCCGCCGCGAGAGGCGGCGCGCCTCCCGGGGACACGCTCCTGTCCAGCACGGCAACGCCCAGTTTGTCCCCAAGAACATCTCTCACCTCGTCATAAGGGAACGGACGGAACATGCGGACGCGCAGGCAGCCGGCCTTAACTCCCCGCCCCCTCAGCGAATCGACCACGTCCTTCGCCACTCCCGCCGCCGACGACATGACGACGACGACGTAATCGGCGTCGTCCGTCATGCAGCGCTCGACGGCCCCGTACTCGCGCCCGGTCACGAAAGCCAGTTCCCGCGACAGTTCGCCGCAGACCCGCGGAACGTTCGACATTCCCTCAAGCTGCGTGCGCTTTATCTCGAAATAATCCTCCGACATGACGAAGGAGCCGTACGACACGGGGACATCCACGTCGAGAAGGGGCCAGAAAGGTTCCCTCGTTCCCACGAAATTACGCACGATTTCATCGGATAAAAATTCGACCGGTTCGTAACAGTGGCTGGTGATAAAGCCGTCCTGGCAGACGAAAACAGGGGTGAGGACGTCCCGGTGCTCGGCCAGGCGGACGGCCAGCAGCACGGTGTCATAGACCTCCTGCGCGTCCTCGCAGTAAATCTGTATCCATCCCGAATCCCGTTCGGGCATACTGTCGGAGTGGTCGCAGTGGATGTTGAGCGGAGCGCCCATCGTCCTGTTCACCAGTCCCAGCACTATCGGAGCGCGAAACATGGCGGCTATCGGAAATATCTCGTGCATCAGGGCGATCCCGTTGGCTGATGAGGCCGTCATGACGCGGGCGCCGGAGACTGACGCCCCGACGCAGGCCGTGATGGCCGAGTGCTCGCTCTCCACCGCGATGAACTCGGTGTCCGTCAGTCCGTCGGCCACGAACTCCGCGAATTTCATCGGTATCTCCGTGGAGGGGGTTATGGGATAAGCCGCCACCACATCCGGATTTATCTGGCGCATCGCCTCGGCGAAAGCCAGGTTGCCGCTGGTCATCTCCCGCCTGTACGGTTTCTCGCGTCCCAACAAGATCACCGGCCTTCGGGAGACGTTCCCTGGACCGCTCCGCAGGGTTCGTTCAAAAATTCCGCCTCCGGGCGCATGACGATTGCTCCCGCCGGACACACCTTCGCGCACAGACCGCAGCCTTTGCAGAAGAAAAAGTCGACGCCGGACACACGGGCGTCGGAGTCGGTGATTATGGAAGCGTCGGGGCACTGTACCCAGCATCTGAGGCAGGAGACGCATCTGACCGCGTCCAGCACAGGGCGCATACTGCGCCACAGCCCTGTCTCGACCTGCCGGGCTGTGGCGCCGAAAGCGATGCCGCCGGGCGGAAAGTCCTGCCAGCATTTCAATTCCGCGCTCATACCAGAACGGCCTCCTCCCTGCCGCGCATAATGGCCCGGCGGTTTGCCTCGATGAGTTTGGGGGAGAGGTTCTTCATCTTGCTGGCGAAGTGGTCCGCGAACGCCTCCGCCGTAACGTCGGCGAAAACGTGGGAAAGCGCGCCGAGCAGAGGGGAGTTCGGCCTGTTCTGGCCCAGCTCTTCCAGAGTTATCTTAGTGGCGTCCACCGCCAGAAGACGTGCGCTCTCCGGCAGGCCCATGCGCTCCCTCAGCGCTTCCGCGTTGTCAGGCGAGTTGACCAGGTATACCGCGTCGTCCCTGCATCCCTCGCAGGGATTGGCGCTTTCGACCATAGTCGGGTCGACCACCACTACCACATCCGGGTTCTGCACGCTGCATCTGCGCCGGATGGGACGGCTCGATACCCTGTTGTAAGCCCTTATGGGAGCGCCCTGGCGCTCGGCTCCATATTCCGGAAACGCCTGCACGTACTTGCCTCCCTCGAACAGTACCTCGGCCAGCACAGCCGACGCGCTCTTGGCGCCCTGCCCTCCGCGCCCGTGCCAGCGAACTTCGACCGCTCCGTCCGTCATATCTACCACTGCGATTCCTCCTCAATAAATGATAAATTGGATTTCCCGATTTCAAGGAATAAAAAAAGGAGCCCTTTGTTTCAGGGCTCCTGCCTCTCTTTGAGTCGAAACGGCGCTAAACGCCGATCCCGAGAGGGGGAGCCGCGCTGCTGATTATAATAATGATGCCGCTGGTTATGTGGCCTGCAAATAACATTACAACCTCCCCCTTTCCGAAAGATAAGCGAATTTTATCACTGCTGCGGATGAATGTCAAACGACAGGCGCGCTGACCGCGCTGACTCATATAATGTTATGGCAGGAAACCACTTGATTCCGCGTCTATTCCGCGGTGAGACAAAACCTTACGCCCAATTCGCCGGCAGCAATCCATTAAAGCCCTCAAATCACTTGCTGCAATTTCTTCTGGAGTGAACAATTCTTTTTCAATATCGTCCCACGTACGATAATTTATTGTTGGTTTTTCTGTTCATCACGTTCAGCTCTTTCTTTAGAATATTGCCAATTCGCGTAGAACGCCCCCTCTTTCATAGCATATTATACTCAAAAGTTATTAATTTGGGAAATGTTCATGACGGATTACCGATTGCCCGTTGACAAAAAGCTCTATGCGCTGTAACTTATTCCGATATTACCTATTGTTAAAATAGGAAATAAAAAGGAGGCGGGCATATGTCACAGACTTTTCCATCAGTACATGAATCGGGATCACGGTTTTGTTGTTGTTGTTGCCTCGGATGCGTCCGCTCCTCGCGTTCGGATATCGGCGGCTAGGCCGGTTGTCCGTTTCGCGGGGAGCCCCATTGAGGCGGGGCTCTTTTTTATTTCACGGGGTTCCATCGAATTTCAATTCCCGAAGAACGGCGAGTTCTCGAGGGAATACAAAAACAGGAGGAGTTTAAAATGAAAAAATATATATCTTTGACCTTGGCGATATCTGTTTTGGCGGCAGTATTCGCTGGCGCGGCGAACGCGGCGGACGCGCTGAAGATTCGGGTTGGCGCGGATTCGAGCAGTTTTTCGTATCAGTTCCGCGTTGCCGAAGGCGCGGGCATCTTCGACAAATACGATATCGACGCGGAAGTATTCACGTTTTCTTCCGGCATCGACACATTGAACGCGGCTATTCTCGGCGAAACCGACTCGGCGCAGGCGGCCGATTTCGCGGTGGCT
>JAISWP010000184.1 GCA_031271065.1 Synergistaceae bacterium | reverse complement strand
GAAATAAACGGAAACCATTTGACGGAATGATATTCCGTCGTCTTATATCAGGCAAAGGGGCCGCGGGAAAGCGGCCCCGTTTTTTATCGTTATCAGGACCTGTTCACACAGCGCCGCCAAACACTTGCTATTAAATTTTTATAATTTACGCATATAGGAGCCATTTTGGTGTTTTTTATGCAGGCTGGATTTGCTATGGCGGAGACTGGCTTCACCCGGGCCAAGAACGCCGGTAGCATGATCATGAAAAATTTGATGGATTTCTGTATAGGCTCAGTGGCGTTCTGGGTGCTTGGTTTCGGCATCATGTTCGGCAGCGATATCATCGGACTTATAGGCAAGGCCGATCTACGATAGGACGGCCCACGAAGCGATCTCGTAGGCCATGGAGTTACACCTTCTCTCCCTTCATAGACGAAAGCCCGCGTTCTGCGCGGGCTTTCACGCGTTGTATGTTCACTGTGCTCATTGATTCAAAGCAAGCCGCCGAACAGAAGATATATCCCGCAGACGGTGAGTGAAGCGGCGGCGATTGCCGAGTACTTCGGTTCACCGCGCATAATCTGGGAGAGAGTCCCTATCACCGCCAGATGGATTATCTCGGCAATACAGAAATACGCGGCGAAATCGAGAATTATCGCGGAACGTGGTTCGAGTTCCGCGAACATGTGGGCCGGAGGGACAAAGAGGAGCGCGAGAAACGACGAGCAGGAAAATGACAGCAAAGACGCCTCCCGCTCGTCTCCGGACCTGACGGGAGCATACGATATAACGAGGGATATGAAAAACAAAGACAGGGCGCACGAGGTTCTGCCGTCGATTATCCCTTCGAGGCTCGTGATCGACGCAGGGCCTTCTATACTCGGGATATCGCCCGGAACCCCGATCTTCAGCATGAAGGCATAAAGCGCCGCCGTCACCGCCGCGGTGTTGACGGCGGCGATAATCTTCCGCTTAGTACGGCCGGGGCGCATCAGCGCTAAAGAGGCTCCGGCGCATGGGAACCACATCCACGACCCTAAGCCGATATAATGAAAGAGAGGAATACCGCCCCAGGGCAGGGCGAAAAAAGACAGAACCGCACATGCCATACACAGGGTTCTGCGCTTATCCCGGCCCGCGGCGCCGGAGCGCGTCAGCCATTTAAAAGGGCCGGCCGCGGCAAAAATCATGGCAATATAGGAGAAAACGGCAAGTATGGTCAACGCGCCCTGATACAGTCCGCCAGCTGGCGCAGAGTTACATTCCCCCCGCTTATGAGTGACACGACGCGCTTGCCGCGGAATTTTTCAGGCAGGGCACCCCTCAGAAGCGCGGCGAACGCCACGGCTCCTGTCGGCTCCGCAAGCAGTTTGCACCGTTCAAGTATCAGCAGCTGAGCGCGTATTACGTCTTCGTCGGTGACCGTGAGCATATCGTCGACGTATTTCTGGACTACGGGGAACGTGAGTTCCCCGGGTATAGTGGTTCTTATGCCGTCAGCCACCGTATTTATATGGTCGAGCGCTGTCCTTTTACCCGCGCGGAACGATATCCCCGTGCTAGCGCTCCCCTCCGGCTCCACCCCGAATACGGCGGTGTCCGGTTTTTTCTCTTTTATGGCGGCCGCTATCCCGGAAATCAATCCGCAGCCGCCTGTGGGCACGAGCACCGCGGATGCGTCCTCGAGGTCCTCCAATATTTCGAGCCCGACCGTCCCCTGTCCGGCCATGACAAATGGATCGTCGTAAGGAGGCACGAACACCGCTCCGCTTTCCGCGCACATTTTTTGGGCGAGGGCGATGCGTTCGCCCGACTTGGTCCCGCAGAAGAGCAGTTCGGCGCCGTAATCTTTTATCGATGCCGCCTTGACCGGAGAACCGCCCTCAGGCATTATGACTGTCGCGCTGTATCCGCACAGGCGGGCCGCGTAAGCCACGGCCTGTCCGTGGTTGCCGGAAGACGCCGTGATTATCCCCCGACGCCCCTCTTCCTCGGAGAGCGGCAAAATTTTATTGCACGCTCCTCTGATCTTGAAGGAACCGGTTTTTTGAAGGTTTTCCGCCTTGAAGAATACTTCGTACCCGGTCATCTCGCTCAGCGCCCGCGAACGAACCAGGGGCGTCCTGTGTATGCGGCCGGCGATTCTTTCTCTCGCGGCCAGAACGTCGTCAGCCGATATGACAGTCATGTAGCTCCACCTTCCAGTCGGCAGAATTTAAAATTAAAAAATCGCAGACCCACCCGAACGGATGGATCTGCGGCATATTGTACTACCTATCGCGCTGACGGACGAGCGGTTTCGTCCTGCGCCAGGCTTCTGTTATCAGTCAATCTTTACGCCGGCTTCCCTGTAGTACTTCGCCGCGCCGTTGTGAAGAGGAGCGGTGAGCCCGCTGGTCGCGTTCTCGAGATTGATATTGCGCGCCATTGCGTGGGAAGCCTGGACGTCGCCGATGTTCTCGAAAAGGGCCTTCGTGAAGTTGTAGATGACGTCCTCGGGAACCTCTTCGCTCGTTATGAGGAGGGCCATGACCGCCGGCGTGGAGACGTCGGCGTCGATCCCGCGGTATGTGCCGGCAGGTATCACGTTGGCTACGAAGAACGGATTTGCCGCTATGAGCGAGTCCAGAGTCCCCTTGTCTAAGTTCAGGATGTTCACGTCTTTGGTAGTCGTGAGGTCCATGAGCGCCGAGGCCGGGACGCCCGCGACCACAAAACCGGCGTCGATCTGATTGTCCTTGAAGCGGCTGCTGACCCCGCCGAAATCCAGGAACTCGACGGACATTTCGTCGTATTTGATTCCGGCTGTGCCCAGTATGGCCCTCGCGTCGCCCTCCGTGCCGGAACCGGGCGCGCCTACTCCGACCTTCTTGCCCTTGAGGTCCTCCAGGGTCTTTATCCCGGATTCTTTGGACACCACGAGATGCACCGTCTCGGGGTACAGAGCGGCAATCGTCCGGATATTCTTCAAGGGTTTGCCCTCGAATATAACCTCGCCGTTATAGGCCCAGGCGGTGACGTCGGCTTGAGAGAACGCTATTTCCAGTTCTCCCTCGGCGACGAGGTTGGTATTGGCGACGGCGGCGTTGCCGGTCTCGGCGGTTGCGTTGAGATCGGGGTGTTTGCTGACAGCAGAAGCTATAGCCCCGCCTATCGGATAATACGTCCCGGAAGTCCCTCCGGTCGCTATCGAGATGGATGTGGACGCCGCGAAAGCTGTCGAGGCAGACACGGAAGCGCAGATCAAAAATACGGCGATGATGATTTTTTTCGTCATGATACGAATTCCTCCCTTTTATTTTTTACCCTAGTGAAAAGCCGCCGGCAGAGCGTCGTTCAGAATGAAATCGGCATTCAGCACCCCCTTCCTTTACGCGAACGCCGAGTGCGCGCGCGGACGGAGGTCAGGCTGCCCTTTCCCCGCCGGCGCCATGTTTTTTGGCCAGCACCGTCTGCACCACGTGGATAACCGCCAATATCGCAAGCCCAATGACATCGGTCGTCGTTCCCGGGTCCAGCAGGCCCACCGCGCCCACGAGAGCCACTATCCTGAGAGGCCACATGAGGTTGGTTTTATAATAACCTATTGTGCACATCGCCAGCAGGAATACCCCTATGAGCGCCGTGATCACCGACTGGAGCATAGCCAGCGGAGTGGCGTTCACAAAGAGCAGAATCGGGCTGTAGACATAGATATACGGCACCAGAAAACCGGCCAGCGCGAGCTTGAACGACGTCACTCCGGTCCTCATAGGGTCCGCCCCCGCTATGCCGGCCCCGGCGTACGCCGCGAGCGCTACGGGAGGGGTGAGGTCGGCGGCAATGCCGAAGTAGAACACGAACATGTAAGCTGCTATTCCCGGAACGCCCAGTTCGAAAAGTGCGGGCGCGGCCATCGTGCTCGTAACTATGAAATTGGCTGTGGTCGGCAGACCGGTGCCGAGCAGTATCGAAGCGCACATCGTGAAAAACAGCGTCAAAATGAGCCTGCCGTGAGCCAGCGCCACGATGCCCTTTGCTATTTTCAGAGCCAGCCCGGTCAAAGTGCCCGTACCGACGACTATTCCAACACAGGCGCAGGCGCAGGCTACCGACAGGGAGCCGCGCGCCCCCGCGTCGAACGCTTCCATTATCCGGCGCGGCGTCAGGAGGGATTCCCTGGCCATGTCCAGCATGTGAACGTTGTTATCGCCCGGAAACCATTTCACGAGAGCCAGCCTGAGGGTGAAATTCGCCCATGAGAGGGCGAGGCTCACCAGGATCCCTCCGAATGCGGACTTGAGCGGGGTGTAGCCGGCGACAAGGAGATATATTATCGCAAAGAGCGGTATCAGAAGGAACCCTTTTTCCTTCATGAGTTTGCCGAGGCTGGGCAGTTTGTCCCAGGGCAGCCCTTTCAGGCCGAGCCTGTTGGCCTCGAAGTGAACCTGCACGATGACCGCGAAGTAATAAAGCAGCGCGGGCACAACGGCTGCGAGGGCCACTTCGAGGTAGCCGACCCCGAGCATCTGCGCCATTATGAAAGCCCCCGCTCCCATGACAGGCGGCATTATCTGGCCCCCGGTGGATGCCACCGCCTCGACCGCCCCCGCGAAATAAGGCTTATATCCGACGCTCTTCATGAGAGGTATCGTGAACATTCCGGTCGTACAGACATTCGCCACGGACGACCCGGAAATCGTCCCCATCAGGCCGGAGGAGACCACCGCCACCTTGGCCGGGCCGCCCGTCGACCAGCCTGCAAGGGCCAGGGAGAGGTCTATGATGAAACGGCCCATTCCAGTTTTCTCCAGCACCGATCCGAACAGGATGAACATGAACACGAATGTCGAGGACACCTCGAGCGGCGTCCCGAATATACCCTCTGTTCCCAGGTACATGTGGTTGATTATGCGCCTTACGGAAAACCCCCTGTGGTGGAACAGCTCCGCGCTTACGCTTCCGCCGTAGTAGCAGTACAGCAGAGCGATGATAGCAAGGCACGGCAGAATGGGGTTGGATATGCGCCTCGTGGCCTCCAGCAGGAATATGACGAGCATAAAACCCATAGCGATATCCGTGCTGGTGGGAAGGCCGGAGCGCGTCATTGCTATGGTGTCCAGCTGCGTGACCAGGTAGAGCAGGGGAACGGCGGACAATACGGCGAGTATCATGTCGTATATAGGTATCCCGGCGTTTTTGGGCATTTTCGATTTGATCGGATACAGCAGGAAAACCAGAAAGAGCGCGAACGCCAGGTGCACCGCCCCTTGTTTCTGGGCGGCCAGCAGCCCGTAGCCGGCGGTATAGAAATGAAAACACGACATAGCCACGGTAAGAGTGACTATCAGCTTGATCTGCCAGCCCGGAGGCGTCCTGTATCTGGCTTCCGTATCGTACTTCCTCATAAGTTCGTCAAAATCGATCCCGGACTCCCGATTACCCGCAGACGCCGCTTCAGAGACGGCTTTTTCGTCCAAATCAGCCACGTAAATCACCCTCTTTGAAAGATTTTTTACCGCGCCATCGGTAACTTACGGAGATAATCCCTGACTTCCGCTGCGCTCCCGAACTCCAAAACCTGTGCCGCCAGGCTTTCGCAGTCCGCTTTGGACAGCTCTCTGACGCATGACTTGACCTGGGGTATCGCGGGAACGCTCACGCTCAGCTCGTCCACGCCCAGGCCTATCAAAACCGGTATGGCAAGCGGATCTCCCGCGATGCCGCCGCATACCCCAACCCAGCAATCTTTCCCCTTCGCCCCGTCGACAGCGCTCTTTATCATCGCGAGCACTGCCGGATTGAGCCCGTCGGCGATGCGGGAGAGCCTGGGGTTCCCTCTGTCGGCGGCCATGGTGTATTGAGTGAGATCGTTGGTGCCCAGCGACAGAAAGTCCGCCTCGCGCGCGAAATGACCGGCGAGTATGGCGGCGGACGGAACCTCCGCCATCAACCCTATCTTTACGTCCCCGACCCCAATCTCCCCGGCGATCCTGCGCACCATTGAGCTCGCCTCGCGGAATTCCTCGAGAGTGCTGACCATGGGAAACATTATGTGCAGCCTGCAGAACTCTGCGGACCTCAAAATCGCCCTGATCTGTATCTCGAACATGTCTTTATGTTCGAGCGACAGCCGCAGGCCCCGCACGCCAAGGAACGGATTTTCCTCGGTCTCCTGTTTTATGTAGGGCAGGGGTTTATCCCCGCCTATATCCATAGTGCGCACTACCAGCGGCTTGTCAGGCCCCAGAACCTTCGCGATGCTGACATACGCCTCCGCGAGTTCGTTCTCCGCCGGAGCCTCGGTTCTGCCGAGGAAAAGGAACTCGGAACGCAGAAGTCCGACTCCGTCGCACCCCAGGGAAACGGCCTGTTTCGCGTCGGATATCCCTCCGATATTGGCCGCCACCTCTACGGCGGCCCCGTCTTTCGTCACCGCCGGCTCCATCGTATGCTTCATATCACGCTCCCTTCTCGCCGTTTTCTCCTGACTGGCGGCGCGGAAGCGCTCGGCCTCCTCCGGGGGAGGATTCGTCCGAAGCGTTCCCTCATCGGCGTTCAGTATGGCCGGTACTCCGTTTTTTATACCAAGCGCCGCGGGATCGATGCCGACCAGTGCCGGCAGTTCCAGCGAACGCGCCAGTATCGCTATGTGACTGGTCGGACCGCCCTTGACCGTGCAGAAACCGACGACGCGTTTGTCCAGCGCGGCGGTGTCGGAAGGAGTGAGGTCCTCCGCCACGAGAATGCTGTTCGGGGAGTAATCGGCGTCGTCGGTCACTCCGGTCAGGATGCGCAGGACTCTCCTGCCTATATCCTCCAGGTCCGCCGCCCGCGCCGCGAAGAGTTCGTTCGTCAGTCCCTCGAAATACCTGGCCTGCGCCTTGTAGGCGCTTTTCCAGGCAAAAGCGGCGCTCTTGCCCTGAGCTATGATCGCTTTGGCGGCTCCCGACAGCTCCGGATCATCGAGCATTTCTATGTGGGCCCCGAAAATAGCGGCGTGTCCCGCGTCGATGCTGGATTCGGTCTGACGCGCAATCGCCCTCAGCTCGGATTTCGCCTCGTCCACGGCCCTCACAAGCGAAGCCTCCTCTTCGGACGCGGAGGCCGAGGGCGTCTCGTCCGCTTCTATGTCCTTGCGGGCTATACGCTTTATCACTCCCGCGGCGATGCCCAAAGAAGCGGTGATGCCTCTGAAAACGCCCTCGCCGTCCTTCGGAATCGGAGGCGTTTCTTTCGCGGTTTTTTCAGCTTTTTCAGCAGGCGCGGAAGAGGGTTTCGCCGCCCCGGAAGGCGCCTCGGGAGAACCTTCCTCCATATCTCCGGCTATTATCGGCGACAGCGTCCTGACGGCCTCAGCCGCGTCAGGGCCTAGGGCTTCTATCACGACACTGTCTCCACGCTGAAGGGCAAAGCCCATCACTGCGACGAGGCTTTTCGCGTTTTGCTTCCTGCCGCCTTTTACCAATCTGATTTCGGATGCGAATTTTTTCGCGGCCTTGACTAATATTGCTGCCGGACGCGCGTGAAAACCCTGCTGGGAAATTATAACTATCTCCTCGGAAGTCTCCCACCCGCCGTCTCCTGTGCCCATGTTCGTCAAATCATCGGCCATTACTGGATTGTCCCCTCTCGAAGAGGATGAAATGCGGAGCAGCTTTCGCAGAGCATATCACAGAGACAGAACAAATTAAAGAGCAGCGCGCGGCAATCGGACAATGGCCGTTTGAGTATACTGTTGTATAATCTTGAAATAATTTATCGGGGAGGGGATAGATTTGCAAAAAGTTATTTCTATCGTTGTATTGCTCGCGGCGGTCGTTCTATCGGCCGCGGACTGCGCGCAGGCGTGGAGCTCCGACGGGGTGATTTCGGGAACCGATCTGGAGTACAGCGGGCTCTCCGTGACGAAAAAAGGCGTCAGCGTCAGGCTGACGAACACTTCCGGAGACGACGTGAAAGTCTCCCTGAAACTGACGTTCTACGACGTGAACGGCAGCTCCCTCGGGTATTCCATTTTCGGCCTCAGGGAGATAGGCGCACGGCAGCAGGTCGAGGTGTCGGACAATTACCTTACCGGCAAATGGAAACCTTGCAGGGATTCTCAGCGGATGGAGTTTTTGAAAATGACATACGAACCGATCTACTATTGAGGGGAGAATACGCCGTGAAGGATGTTCCTGACAGCGATAATGCGAACAGATACCCTGACATCGATGCGATAGTAAATGAGATATTCGACCTGAAAAGCGAGAGAAATATACCTCTGCCGTATGCGGAGATGCCGTCCCTTACGGAACTCGGGATACTGATTGATCTGCTGCGGTCAGTTTTCTTCCCCGGGTTTTTCGGCGAGGGCGGTTTGGGACACGATTCGACGCGGCATCGCCTGGCGTCCGATTTGGACAGGATATTCCGGCTGCTGTCCGAACAGATACGCCTGGGGATCTGCTTCTCCTGCTGCGAGGAAAACGGCGGCGGAGACCTGTGCGAAAAGCGCGGGGACGCGGCGCGGGACATAGCCAACGATTTCATGAAGCGCATACCGAAGATAAGAAACCTGCTCGACAGCGACGTGCAGGCGGCTTTCGAAGGGGACCCGGCCGCAAAGAGCAAGTCGGAGACAATATTTTGTTATCCGTCTATACAGGTGATGACCAACCACAGGGCCGCGCACGAACTTTACAAATTGTCAGTGCCTGTGATACCCAGAATAATAAATGAGATGGCCCATTCCCGCAGCGGGATCGACATTCACCCGGGAGCTTCCATCGACGAGGAATTTTTCATAGATCACGGAACCGGAGTGGTTATCGGGGAGACCACGATAATAGGAAAGCGGTGCAGGCTGTATCAGGGTGTGACGCTGGGAGCACTGTCGTTCCCCAAGGACGCCGAAGGGAACCCGATAAAGGGCCTGCCGAGGCATCCGGTTTTAGAGGACCGAATCACCGTCTACTCGGGGGCCACCATTCTGGGCAGGGTTACCATCGGTTCGGACTCGATAATAGGCGGCAACGTCTGGATAACAAGCGACATACCGCCCAATTCGCGCGTGGTCCAGCCTAAATCGACCTCGCCTGCCGCGGCGGACAAACTTTCCGGAGACGTGCGCTCTGCCGCGAAGTAGCGGAATTTCCGCCCGGCTTTAGAGGGACGCGCTGTCCAAAGACCTGCTCGCGGGGTCGCCGTATGAACTTTGTTCCTGACGTTTTTCCCGAAGCGGATCCGGCGCCGATTCGGCCGGATCTCTTTTTTGTTCGAACTCCGCCGGAGGTGTCGGGGTCATCCCTTCCGGCCTCGGTTCAAAGCTGTGTTCCGGGCGATTTGCCGGAAACTGGTCGATTTTTTGTCCGAACTGTTCGTCTTTCGGCCCGGGCTCCGTGGATGGCAGCTGTTCTGATCTCGGCTCAAAGCCGTGCTCCGGGCGTATTGCCTGAAACGGGTCGGTTTTTTGTACGAGCTGTTC
>JAISWP010000172.1 GCA_031271065.1 Synergistaceae bacterium | reverse complement strand
TGCTCAAAGAGGGGTTCAGCACCCAGCAGCAGTACGACTCCATAGCGACGGCCTTCGCCAGCGCCAGAGCCGGACACAACGCGGCGATGGCGAAGGAACGGCAGGCGGCGGCGGAACTGGGGCGGGTCAAGTCGACCCAGCAGGACTACATAATGCACTCCTCCATAGACGGAACGGTGCTGTCTGACTATTCCCTCACGCAGGGAGCGATGATATCCCCGAGCTCGCCCATAGTCGACATAGCCGATCTGAGAAGGCTCAAGGCGACCTTCCGGATACCGGAGGTCCGCATATTCTCTGTGAAGCCCGGAATGGACGTCATCCTGAAATTCGACGCCCTGCCAGACGAGGAGTTCAACGGAAAGGTCACGAGGATCGACCCTTACGTCGACCCGTCTACCCGCACGAGCGCCGTGGAGATAGAACTGGACAACGAGGCGGTGGGAAACCGTCTCCGCCCCGGCATGTTCGGCCAGGCGGCGATCGTGGAAAGGGAGTTCAAAGACGCGGTGCTTCTGCCGGAGAGCGCGGTGCAGAGAGGCGGGGAAGGAGAGTATATCTTCATCGAGCAGGACGGCGCGGCTCGCCGGAGGGATGTCAGAACGGGCCTCAGACAGGGAAATTTCCTGCAGATAACGGAGGGAGTCGTCTCCGGAGACAGAGTGATAGTTTTCGGAGGCGCCAGCATAAAAGACGGCGACAAGGTTATCGTGCAATAGGAGCGCGAAAACGTGAACATATCGCGGCGGGTTTTGTGTTCGGCCCCTCTCAGCGATGGCGCAGAGCCGCCACGCCGCGGGTGACAATGATATTTGTTTCAGCGCCGGCGGGGTTTACGAGGACCACCTGGCCGATATAGAGCGGGGCGTCCAGAGCCGCCTTCCGAATTTCGTCCATAACGTCCCGCACTTTCGTCAGGGGAATGGGTGCGGTGGTGCGAACGCTTGCAAGGGGGAAATCCCCTCCCCGGACCAAAATACTGCTCGATATGGTGCGCATCGGGTCCTCTATCTCCTGCCGGACCCATTTTTCACCCCGGGCGCAGCGATTTCCGGCAAAAAAGATCAGTTCCCGCCCGCCCTCTCCTTTTTCCTCATATTCGGCCTCTAGTATGCATCCGTTCGGACAGACCACGCAGAGGAACTCCCCTTTTATCGTGCTGCCGCTCATAAGACGTTCACCTCCAGAGCCCGGACGCGCTTTTCCAGTCCGCCCAGGTCCTCCCCCCGAAGCCTCGTCCACACCATCTCGGCGGGGTGAAGGCGCGGATATCTTTCCTCTCTCACCGTCACATCGCCTCCCGTAATACGCACAACGGCCTCGCGTCTGGGGGCCGTCACCCGAAAGGCCAGCGCGACTCCGTCTCTGCCGCGCGAAGCGCCGGGGAGCGACACACGGCCTGGCACGACATAGCGGACATTCAGGCCCGGGCGTATCTCGACGGACGGGCCGCCCGGGGAAAGAGGTCCGCCCGAGACGTAGGCGGCGGCGCATCTCCCGGCTCTTTCCGCCTCCTCCGACGCCATATCCGCCAGGTCGTGGACGTGGAGCGCGTTGCCGCATGAAAAAATACCCTCGGCGTCCGTCATGCAATTTTCGTCGGCGAGCGCCCCTCCGGTGAGCGGATCCAAAGCGATCCCCGCTTCCCTGGCCAGTTCATTTTCAGGAATCAGCCCCACGGACAAGAGCAGGGTATCGCAGGGGAAGAACCGCTCCGTTCCCTTCACCGGCTGTCCGCGTTCGTCGACCCGCGCCGCCGTCACTCCCTCCAGCCTCCCCATGCCGGAGACGCCGACGATCGTCGTGCTCAGAAAAAGAGGGATGCCGTAGTCCGACAGGCACTGGCGGATATTGCGGGGCAGGCCGCCGGACCAGGGCATAATCTCGAACACGGCTTCCACTTTCGCGCCCTCCAGGGTCATACGGCGCGCCATTATGAGGCCGATGTCGCCGGAACCCAGGATACAGACGCGCTTACCCGGCATGATATTCTCCATGTTGACGAAGCTCTGCGCCGCGCCGGCGGTGTATACGCCGCTCGGCCGGTGTCCCGGAATGGAAAGGGCCCCTCTCGGGCGTTCACGGCAGCCCGTGGCGAGGACGACGGCCCCGGCCCGTATCTCCGTGAGCCTTCCCGCCTGGGAGGTCAGAAGCCTCCGGTCGCGGGACAATTTCAGAACTATCGTGTTCCGCATGACCGGAATACCCAGCTCTCTTTGGCGGTCGATGAAACGCCCGGCGTACTCGGGACCGGACAGCGCCTCGCCGAAGCGATGCAAACCGAAACCGTCGTGGATGCACTGGTTTAGAATTCCGCCCAGGATTCGATCCCGCTCTATCAGTACCACGTCGGCCCCGGCTTCTTTGGCCGCTATCGCGGCGGCGAGGCCGGCCGGTCCCCCGCCGATAACGGCCAGACCGCGTTCGATAACTTCGGGCGCGCCCACTACACCCAGCCTCCTTCGTCCCGGTTTCCCGGATGTTCTCCGAGGCCGGCGTCTCTCACACGTCCGGAGAACATCCGGGATTTTCCCCGCAGGAAAAATTCCTCCGGCTCAAACCCGTATTCGTCGCGCATCATGCGGACGATCCTGGGGCCGCAGAACCCTCCCTGACAGCGCCCCATCTGCGCGCGGGCGCGGTATTTTATGCTGGACAGGGTGCGCGCGCCCAGAGGATTTTCGATGGCCTGACGTATCTCGCGTTTCGTGATCTGTTCGCAGCGGCAGATGATTTCACCGTACTCCGGCTCGGTTACGATGAGGTCCGCGCGGCGTGCGAGGGGAAGTTCGGAGAAGGTTCCGGCAAAACCCGGACGCTCAGCGGCAAAGCCGCTTCTTTCCGAGATGGGGATGTGTTTTTTCACAATATCCCTAATCATCTCCGCGATAGCGGGAGCGCTGGTGAGACCTGGGCTCTCGATTCCGACGAGGTTGATAAAACCCGGCACGGAACTCTCCTCTACCACGAAGTCGGCGTTGCCTCCCTTTTCGGGCGGGGTCCGCTTGGGGCGGTTGCCCGCAAAACTCCGGATAAAATCGGAGGCGGCGAGACCGGGCAGGAACCTGAGCCCTTCGCGCCTCAGGGCGGCAGCCACGCCGGACGTAGTGCGGCAGTCCTCCCGGTCCTCATCCGGAATATATACCGCGCTCGGACCGATCAGGATATTGCCGTCAACGGTGGGGGTGAGGTGGATGCCCAGCCCCGGGTCGCCTGGGCCGGGCACCGGGTATATCAGTGTTTTGAGAGAACCGTTGAGACGCTTGTCCAAAACGTAGTACTCGCCCCTGCACGCCCATATATTGAAGCTCCCCGCCCCCGCCATAGCGCTGACCTCGCCGCAGCGGAGCCCCGCGGCGTTGATCGCCAGACGCGACCTGTACGTTCTTCCGCCGGAACAACGGACCTCGAACGACCCGCCCCGCGCCGGCGGGCTCTTTATGGACTCCGCGGCGCAATTCAGGTGAAAATCCACCCCGTTGGCATGGGCGTTTTCCGCTAGGCCGATCGTCAGGCCATAGGAGGATATAATGGCGCTAGTCGGCGTCCAGAGCCCCAGAATGCCCTCTATGCCCGGCTGTATGGCCCGCATTTCCGCGTTGTCCATCAGCTCCATGCCCGGAACGCCGTTGGCTTCGCCCTGATCTTTCTGTCTGTAAAGCCCCGGCAGGTCCGTCTTGGTAAGAGCGACGGTCAGTTTGCCGATGCGTTTGATCGGGACCTTCAGCTCCGCGCACAATTTGTCCATCATCATATTGCCCCTGACGCACAGGTAAGCCCGCAGGACGCCGGGGGCATAGTTGATGCCGGAGTGAATCACGGCGCTGTTACGGCTGCTCGTCCCAAACCCCACGTCGGGCTCTTTCTCCAGAACCCCTATTTTCAGTTTCATCCCCGTTCCGGTCTTTTCGTGACGGGCGAGCTCCCTGGCCGCGGCGCACCCGACGACCCCCGCCCCGATGATCAGAACATCATAATCCAGTTCAGCGCCCTCCAAAAATTTCCCCCCTCCTCCGCCGCGGCAACCGGGAATATGAGATATTCCCTGAAAAAATAAAGCTCGCAGCAGAATAACCGGCGCCCTGAAAGTTTCCCCCGAAAAACGTTTTTGGGGACGGACATCGAAGGACTGCCGTCTTCATTTATTATTCACGTAGTTTATTATTCACTAAGCAATATCGTCATGTCCAGAGCATGAAAAAATGTTCCCGGCAATATAGACATATCCGGCGCAGCGGGGTATATATATCTCTGTCGGCAGAATCTTAATTTCATTGCTAACGGGGGGCGTCAATGGTGAAAAAAGTGCTGCTCGTCCCTGATTCTTTCAAAGGGACGATGAGTTCGGCGGATTTCTGCGAAATTGTCGGAGAAGTTATACAAAGCCGCTTTCCGGACGCGGCGGTAATATCGCTTCCCGTCGCGGACGGCGGGGAGGGAAGCGTTGACGCCTTCATTTCCGCCTCCGGCGGAGAGAAGGTGACGCTGTCGGCAAAAGGCCCTTACATGGAGGACAGGGACGCTTTTTACGGACTGATCGACGGCGGGTCGACGGCGGTCATAGAGATGGCGGCGTGCGCGGGGCTGCCTCTTGCCGGGGAAAATCTCCACCCTGAGAAAACCACCACGTACGGCGTCGGTCAGCTCATAGCCGACGCCGCGAAACGCGGCTGCGAGAAGATAATAATAGGCCTGGGAGGAAGCTGCACAAACGACTTCGGAGCGGGCGCGGCGTCCGCCCTCGGAGTCCGGTTCACCGACGGCTGCGGCGGGGAATTCATTCCGGTGGGAGAAAACCTCTCCCGGATATCCCATATCGACAAAGCCGGATTGTTACCGGCCCTGCGAGAGATAGAGATAACCGCCATGTGCGATATCGACAACCCCCTCTATGGAAAAACGGGCGCCGCTTATGTATTCGCCCCTCAAAAAGGGGCGGACCCCGAAATGGTCGAATTTCTCGACGGACAGCTCAGATCCGTCTCCGAGACCGTAAAAAAGGAGCTCGGACTGGATGTGTCCGGTATACCGGGAGCGGGGGCGGCCGGAGGCATGGGCGGAGGCATGGTGGCCTTTCTGGGGGCCGAACTGCGCCCCGGCATAGAGATAGTCCTCGACACTGTGAGATTCGACGATCTGCTGGATGGGGCCGATCTGGTGATAAGCGGCGAGGGACGTCTGGATGTACAGAGTCTGCGCGGCAAAGTGGTGATAGGCGTGGCGCGCAGGGCGAAAAGGCGGGGGGTACCGCTGGCGGCGATAGCGGGCGATGT
>JAISWP010000128.1 GCA_031271065.1 Synergistaceae bacterium | reverse complement strand
GTTTAAGTTTCTGCTTGACAAACAATGATACATGGGGTATAAAATCAACCACGTTTAATCGTGACTTTAGTTTATAAAAGGGGGGCTTGGCATGATGTTCGAACGGATTTGCGCGGTATGTGCGCGAAATCATGCCGCGGTGTTC
Source organism: Synergistaceae bacterium (assembly GCA_031271065.1). Lineage (GTDB taxonomy): Bacteria > Synergistota > Synergistia > Synergistales > Synergistaceae > JAIRKI01. The sequence continues at coordinate 13,542 of JAISWP010000128.1, read as the reverse complement.
TCCTTTACCGGCACGGATCCCGTTTCTTCCGGGGTCTGTGTTTATGGCCGCGCCTGAGGCGAGTATGTTTTAACGGCGGTCATAACCCGAATCCACGGATGAAACCGGGGTCCTCTTTCGAAAGAGGCCCCGGTTTTTTTAATTGCCCGGTCAATATCAATCATAAAGAGGAGTGATGTGTGTGAGTTACTATCAGGAAGAGATGGAGTGCGCGCCGAGGGATAAGATGAAATCTCTGCAGACGGAGAGGCTCGTCCGGGCGGTGAGGCGCGTCTATGACAATGTGGCGTACTACAGGGGGCTCATGGACGCCAAAGGAGTCGGGCCGGAGGATATCAGATCGATCGATGATCTGCCGAAACTGCCCTTCTTGTCGAAAGACGACCTGCGCGACGCCTATCCCTACGGGATGCTTGCCGTTCCCCTCTCAGACGCGGTCCGCATTCAGTCGACGAGCGGCACCACGGGCAGGAGGGTCGTCGCCTTCTACACCCAGGCGGACATCGACCTGTGGGACGAATGCTGCGCCAGGGCCATAGTAGCGGCCGGGGGGGGGAAGGACGACGTGGTTCACGTGAGTTACGGTTACGGGCTCTTTACCGGAGGTCCGGGACTGAATGGCGGCTCCCACAAGGTGGGCTCGCTCACTCTGCCGATGTCGTCGGGGAACACTGAGCGGCAGATCCAGTTCATGTGCGACCTGGGTTCCACGATACTCTGCTGCACTCCTTCGTACGCCGCCTATCTCGCCGAGACGATCGGCAGCCAGGGAATGCGTGACAGCATAAAGCTCAAGGCGGGGATATTCGGCGCGGAGGCGTGGAGCGAGGAGATGAGGCGAGATATAGAGAAAAATCTCGGCATAAAGGCGTATGATATATACGGCCTGACCGAGATAACGGGGCCGGGCGTCTCATACGAGTGCTCGGAGCAGACGGGGATGCACGTGAACGAGGATCACTTCATACCTGAGATAATAGACCCCGCGACCGGAGAGGTCCTTCCGGAGGGCGAGAAGGGAGAGCTTGTTTTCACCTGCATCACGAAAACCGCGTTCCCGCTCTTGCGCTACAGGACCCGGGATATCTGCGTCCTGAGCCGCAAACAGTGTTCCTGCGGAAGGACTCTCGTCAAGATGTCCCGCCTCATGGGCCGCACGGACGACATGCTCATAATCAGGGGGGTCAACGTATTCCCGTCCCAGATAGAGACCGTGCTTTTGAAGTGCGGCATGACGTCCAACTATCAGATAATAGTGGACAGGGTAAAACACACGGATACCTTCGAGGTCCAGGTGGAGATGACGCCCGAGATGTTCTCGGACACGGTGAAGAACATATCCACCCGCGAGGCGGAACTGGTGGCGGATATGAGGGCGATGCTCGGAATATCGCCGAAGATGACGCTGGTCGCCCCGCGCGGCATAGCCCGCAGCGAGGGCAAGGCTGTTCGCGTAATCGACAAACGCAGAATATAAAGGAGGCCTTTATCATGATTGTCGATCAGATCGCGGTTTATGTCGAAAACAAACTTGGCACCCTGGCGGAGGTCACGGAGATAATGGGAGACGCCGGAATCGATCTGCGGGCGCTCTCCATAGCGGACTCGAGCGATTTCGGAGTGCTGCGGATAATAGCGGACGACCCTGCCAGGGCACATGCCCTTTTGAAGGAGGCGGGTTTTGTCGTGTCCACGACCCAGGTACTGGCGGTCCCTCTCGCGGACGCGCCGGGGAGCCTGGCGAAAGTGCTTCGGATACTCGCGGAAAAAGGGATCAGCGTGGAGTACGCGTACGCGTTCATCACGAGAAAACAGGGCAACGCTTACGTCATACTGCGCGTCGCGGACAACGTCCTGGCCCGGGACGTTCTGGCGGGAGGCGGGGTAGACGCCGCGTCGGACGGCAATCTCTTCGATCAGTGAGTCCGGTTAAATAATAAGCGGTAATACGTCAGCCGCGCGGGGACTTGAACCGGTCCCCGCGTTTTTTCGCTCCGGCGCCGATTGGACCGCCCCGCTATTTGTTTCGGGAGCCGTAAAACAGTAAAAACCCCTTCTTACGGCAGTCAGTGATGTGATAATATCCGCCAATGCACCGGTTCACATCGCCGGGATCGAATCCGACGGAGGGTATACATGCACGTAGACGACAACGCGCATATCACTGACATTCCCCATGTATATACAATCCTGTTTCTGGTGATAATACTATGTTCCCTGGCGACCTGGCTCGTCCCCGCCGGGCGGTACGAACGCGCCGAGGGGCGGACCTCGTCTTATGAGATAGTGCCGGGCACTTACAGGCCCGTGGAGCCGTCCCCCGCGAACATGGCGGACGTTCTGACGACCGTCTACAGGGGCATGGTGTCCGCCGGAGACGTTGTGTTCTTCCTTTTCATCACATTCCCGTCTATAGCTATAGTGGCCGCCACCGGCGTGTTCCACGCTCTGATAGCCAAGACGCTGGCGCTGTTAAGGGAAGGCGCGCGGATATGGGTCATACCTCTTTTCATTTTCATGATAGGAATGGCGTCGTCGACTCTCTCGGTATTCGAGGAGATGTTCGCCTTCATACCGCTGTTCGTGGGGGTCTCCATATCGATGGGCTATGACGCGCTGGTCGGCATGTCCATAGTGGCCCTCGGGATAGGCATAGGATATTCCGGCGCTTGTCTCAACCCGTTCACGGTCGGGATAGCCCAGCAGATCGCCGGGCTCGAGCTCTTCTCAGGGGCCGGATACAGGATATTCTGCCACATCGCTATGGCAGCGGCGGCTTCCGCCTACGTCATGCTGTACGCCGCCCGGATAGCCAAGGATCCGTCGAAGAGCCTCCTTCACGGGGTAAAAGGCAAAAAACCGGGGATCGGAAAAAAGATAAACGCCGAATATCCTCTCACCATGCGCCATATATTCGTGCTGCTGGTCCTCGTATTCGGCATCGGAAGCATCGTGTGGGGGATCATCCACAGAGGCTGGTTCTTCGAGCAGCTCACCGCCATATATCTCTTTATAGGCATAGCGTCAGGCCTCATAATGGGGTGGCCGCCGGACAGAATCTCTCACGTATGGGCCGAGAGCGCCAAAGAGATCACCTCCACCTGCCTCAAGATAGCGCTGGCCAAAGGGGTCGTGCTGATACTGAACGACGCCGCCATCCTCGATACGCTCGTGTACTGGCTGACCCTTCCCCTGTCAAAGATGCCGCGGTGGGCCGCCGCCGAGGCTATGCTGGCGATCCAGACGCTGATAAACTTTTTCGTCCCGTCGGGGCTGGGTCAGGTCGTGGTCAGTATGCCGATAATGGCGCCCCTGGCCGACGCGCTGGGCATATCGCGCCAGACGGCGGTGCTCGCGTTCCAGTTCGGGGACGGGCTGTCGAACATACTCTGGATAACCGGTTCGATGCCCGTTATCTGCAGCTTCGCGAAAGTTTCCCCCAGGAAATGGATGCGCTGGTTTCTGCCTCTTTTCGCGCTGATCTACGCGGTGCAGTCGCTCTGCATGGCGGGCGCCCTGGTCATAGGGTACTGATTTGGCCGCTATGTATCAGACCAGCATAAAATTCGAGTTCATCCTGCGAAGCTCCTGCTGATACGACTGATCGAGCCCTCTGTCCGTGATTATCATGTGAAGCTGAGCGATATCGCACACCTTTGAGAGGGATGTCCTGCCGAATTTGGAGTGATCGCTCACCAGTATGACCTCGCGTGCCACTTCCAGTATGACCTTTTTGACGGACGCGTCCTCCATCGCGGCGTTGAAAACGCCGTTTTTCATGTCTATCGCGTCGGCGGCGAGAAACGCTTTGTTCACCCTGATATTTCTGTAAAAATTTTCGGTCTCGCTCCCCGCCAGCAGGTTTAGCCCCTTGCTGTATAACCCGCCGGTCAGGATGACCGAGTTTGAAGGATCGTAGTCGACCTCTCCCGTTATGGAGAGATCGTTGGTGATGATCTTGAGACCTCTGCGGGACGTCAGGTGCCTTGCCACCTCGAAAGTCGTCGAGCCGGAATCCAGGATTACCGTCTCTCCGTCGGCCACCAATTTCGCGGCGGCCGACCCTATCCGCCTCTTTTCCTCGAAAAACATCATTTTTTTCTCGGCGTATGTCTTTTCGTAGGCGGTGCTGAAGGAAGGGGAAACGGCCCCGCCGTGAGTGCGGCTGACCAGCCCCTTTTTGCTCATGTCCTCCAGGTCCCGCCTGATCGTCGATTCCGAGACTCCCAGCAGCTCGACGAGTTTATCGACGGCCACGACGCCGCGGCCGCGGAGTTCGTCCAAAATTTTTCTCTGGCGCTCTATGGGAATCGCTCCCGAATACGTACTTCTCGTCATGCCTGACACCTCTTGCATCCGGATTGTACGGTAAACATCGCCGCGCCGGACGGATATGTCCTTTCGGCCGCTCGGTCATTATCGATCAAAATCGGTGATTAACATTGACACGGAAAATCTTATAGTATATATTGGCTCCGCGCAAGTGCTGAATTTTTTAAGTTATTTTCGTTACGTTATTATTGGTAATGCGCGATGTTGCGTGATTTTTGTCTCATTCCAGCTTCGGGCGAAAGACGCTTTTATCCCGCGTGAAATCGGAAGGGACGACGCTGTAACGGAAGGTGAGACGACCTGATCATGTCTGAAAAAACGATCGTCGCCGCCCTCGACGTCGGAGGCGCTAAGATAGCCGCGGCGGCGGTGGATGAGGACGGAAAGATACTGCACAGGACCAGGTACGCGAACGAGGGCGGCGGGGCGTTTGTGCTGGATGTCTGCGGCAGGGCGGTCCGCGGACTGATGGAGCGGTTTGACATATCCGCCGTCGGGATAAGCACGGTAGGTCACGTGGAGCCTGCCGCGGGCAGAATCGAGTTCGCCGTCAACATCGAAGGCTATGCCGGCGTCGCGATGGGGGATGAGATGCGAGAACGGACAGGCCTGCCGGCTGCGGTCGGCAACGACGGCAGGATGGCTCTTTTCGGCGAACGATGGAAGGGCGCGGCGCAGGGCTGCGGCGATATCTTCGGCGTCGTGCTGGGCACCGGAGTCGGCGGAGGATACGTGACGGGCGGCGTACCCGTTTACGGCGCGGGTTACGCCGCCGGAGAGATAGGGCACTCCATACTTTATCCCGGCGGATACCCATGTCCCTGCGGCCAGAACGGATGCGCGGAACAATACATATCAGGAAGCGCCCTGTGGAAGAACTATAACAGACGCGCCGGAGCGCATCTGATTTCGTCGGGGCACGATTTTTTCAAGCTGCTGGAAGAGGGCGGCGGCACGGCAAGGGACGTTCTCGCGGATTTTGTCAGCGACCTGGCGTCCTGCGCCGTTTCTATCGCCAATATACTGGCCCCGGAGGCGATAATCTTCGGCGGCGGATTGATGGATACCTCGGACAGATGGTGGGAGAGTTTCAAGGAGTCTTACCTAAAGCAGGGCAATCCGCGCGTCCGCGTCACCAGGCTGGTGAAGGCCGCGCTGGGAAATGACGCCGCTTTGATCGGCGCCGCATGGTCTGCTTTGGGTAAACTTGGCGTCATAGGGTGAGAGGAGGGGCGAAAGCCTGATGACGCCGCGGGAGATACATAGCGACTGAGGGGGCGATGCGATGAAAACTTTACGGGTGGGCGTCGTCGGGCTCGGGCTCATAGGCGCTCTCCACGCGAGGATATTCAATGAAATGCCCGACGCCGAACTGGTCGCGGTTTCAGACGCCGATGGCAGAAAGGCGGAGGAACTGGCGTCAAAGTTCGGCTGCAGGGCCTGCGCCGATGTGAAAAAGATGTGCGATGAAGCCGGTCTGGACGCGCTGTCAATCTGCACGCCTGATCAGTTCCATCTGGAAAACGCGCTCTATGCGGCGAAATCCGGCCTCGATATTCTGATCGAAAAACCCATAGCGCCCACAGAGGCGGAAGCCAGGCAGATACAGGAGGCCGTCGAATCCAGCGGTGTGCGCGCCATGGTCGCCCATATCCTCCATTTCGATCCGAGGTACGCTCAGCTCGAGGAGGCAATCGAACGGGGAGAGATAGGCGAACCCATCCACATGTATTTCCGCCGCACCAACCCTCGGGCTAACCCCAGGAGGCTTCCCGGCGTCTCCATATTCTTCTACATCGGAGTGCACGATTTCGAGATGCTGTGCGCGTATATGCGCTCAAAACCCTCGAGGGCCTATGCCCAGCAGGTGAGCAGGATCAACGCGGACATAGGCTGCGAGGACACGGTCATCTGCACGGTCAATTTTGAAAACGGCGCGCTGGGACTGGTCGAGCTGTGCTGGGCCCTGCCCGACAACAGCGCTCTGGGAATCAACACCTACGCCGAGGTCGTGGGCGATAAGGCCGCCGGGTACGTGAATATCATGGATCAGGGATTATCCCTGATCACCGCCGATTCCGTCCTTTATCCGGATACCCTGCACTGGCCGGAGTACAACGGCCGGATTCAGGGCGATCTGAAAGAGGAGCTGCGGCATTTTGTATCGGCTACGCTTTCCGGGACGCCGTACCTGACGAAAATGGACAACGCGATAACGGCCGTGAAAGTCATCGAGGCCTGTTTCGAGTCCATCAGGACCGGTTTACCGGTTGATATCGAATAGAAAGGACAGAACCGAACATGAAGGTATTATATGCCGGCGACGCATGTACTAAAGTAGGTCCCGTATTCATAGCCTCGCCTTTCAACCTGGAAGTAAAGGGCGTGTCCCATCATATATGGGGACAGCCGCTGATCGACGCGCTCGGAAAAAACGGCATCGAGGTGAAGCATCTCACAAACGATCAGGCCATAAGCGAGTTTCCCCGCACGGTGGAAGATCTCTCCGAATATGACGCTCTGATAATCAGCGACTGCGAGGCCGAGGTGCTGTCGCTGTATCCGTTCTGGATCCCCGGCACTCCTCTGCCGAGGACGGACCGTCTGCGCGCTGTCCGCGATTATGTCAAGGGCGGCGGGGGACTGCTGATGATCGGAGGCTGGTCCTCTTTCAGCGGGCGTTTCGGGACAGCTGCGTATTACGACACCCCCATCGAGGAAGCCCTGCCCGTGAACTGCCTCAAGGGAGCCGACGACCGCGTCGAGGTCCCGGCCGGCGTCCGGGTGAAAGTACAGGTAAAGGACCATCCCATTCTGAAGGACATTCCCTGGGACGAGGCGCCGGTGTTCGAGGGCTTCAACAAGATAATCCCCAAAGAGGGCTCGACAGTCCTCGCCACCATCGGAGACGAGGAGATAGAGTATCCCCTGCTCGTCACGTGGCGGTACGGCAGCGGGCGCAGCGCCGCTTTCTCCAGCGACTGTTCGCCTCACTGGGCTGAATACTTCCAGCCCTGGGAATACTACGGACAGTTCTGGGTGCAGGTGGTGCGCTGGCTTGGAGCCAAATAGAACGGGGCGTTTGAGCCGTTGAAAAAAATCAACATCCAGGCGATCATGCCGCTGGTTCTGCTCTTGGTGCTGTTCGTGGTGCTGTCCGCGCTCAACAGCAATTTTCTGTCGGCCAGCACCATGATGAACCTGATGCAGCAGGTGTCCGCCGTCGGAACTGTGGCGATAGGGGGCATGATGGTGATCATCACCGGAGGGATAGATTTCTCCGCCGGTTACGGTCTGGCTATGACCGGCATGGCCGCCGCCTGGATATTCACTCACTCCGTTTTTCGGGGGAGCGTCGTCGCGATGCTGGTCACCTTCCCGTTAGTGGGTGCGCTGATAGGACTTGCCAACGGATTTCTCACGGCCAAACTGAAAATACTGCCGTTCATCGCCACGCTGGCGATGATGTCCATAACCCAGGGTCTCACCATGTTCATAAACGGCGGCACGATGATGATGATAAGGGATCCGAGACTGCTCATGATCGGGCAGGGACGCATCGCCGATTTCCTGCCGGTATCCTTTCTGGTGTATCTCGGGGTATGCGCCGCCGCTGCGTTCATCCTCAGGCGCACCAAGCTGGGAGTGTACAACTACGCAATGGGGGGCAGCGAACAGGCGCTGTGGTACGCCGGGATCAACGTGCAGGCCTACAAAATGCTGGTCTACGCTGCGGCCGGCGTCTGCACCGGCATAGCGTCGCTGCTCACGGTAACGCAGATAGCTATGGCGACCCCCAATATCGCCGGTTCTATACTAATCGATTCCATAGCGGCCTCCTGCATAGGGGGCGCCAGTCTGAGCGGCGGGCGCGGTTCGGTGTTCGGCGCGTTCATGGGGACTATGATCATAGTCCTGATAGGGACCGCCCTGACTTATCTCAGCGTCCCGGCGGAGATGAGAGGAGTATTCAAGGGAGTCGTCATCCTGCTGGCGGTGGCGCTGGACGCGGTGATAACCCTGCGATACGGCAAGTAGCGGGCAATAGGGTTCGATATCCATTTACTTCTACCACAATAAAGAGGGGGCAGTGAAAGTGAAGAGTAAGGCGGGATTTTTCAAAGCGTGTATCATGGTTCTGGCGCTCTTGGTCGTGTGCGGCGCGGCCGTTTCGGCGGAGGCCGCGTCGGGGCCGGACGGCAAACCCCGTTACGTTCTGGGGGTCGTTCTCATCGACATGACGAACCAGTTCTTCGTCGACATGATCGAGGGCGGCAACAGGGCGGCCGAGGACTACGGCGTGCAGGTGATCTGGAAGAGCGCGGACAACAGCCAGGAAAACCAGATATCCCTGACGGAGAATTTCATCGAGCAGGGCGTGGACTGTATTCTGGTGAACCCCATCGACAACGACGCGATGAAGCCCACCATAGAGAAGGCCGCGGCCGCCGGCATACCGACCGTCACGATGGCCGGTCAGGTGGACGTGGACACGAACTATGCGACGGTTTACAACGACCTGGACAACACCAGGCAGATCGCCGAGATAATCGGCAATAAGATCGGCGGGGCGGGCAAGGTTGCGCTGCTGTACGGCAACAAGGGCAATCTGGTCTCCGACCTGCGCCAGGAGGGTTTCCACCGCGGCATCGCGAAGTTCCCGGGCATCACAGTCGTCGAACAGCCCATGAACTGGGACCCGGCGGAAGGGATGAAGGCGGCCCAGGATATAATCGCCGCTAACCCCGATCTGAAAGCGCTGCACTGCGTATCCGACGCCGTCACGATAGCGGCCTATCAGGCTATCGTAGTCGCCGGCAAGCAGGACCAGATACTGGTGACAAGCTACGACGGCAACCCCGACTCCTGCGCTATGGTAGAAGCCGGCTCCTTCTACTGCACGCTGCTCACCGGCGCTAAAAAGACCGGTTACTGGAACGTGCAGATGGGAGTGGCGCTTGCGGCCGGCGCCCGTCCGGAGGAACATATCCTCAACCTCGACACTCACCTTGTAATAAACGAGAAAAACATTCCCGAGTTCGAGAAGATGGGCATCGAGCCGAAGCGCAGCGTCATCACCCCGCAGGAAGCGCTGGGCCGCGTAGAGAAGTACCGCGACGATATCTACGATCCGGATATCATGGCGGTTATAGAGCGTTCGTAGAATCAGGCGCGTCCGCCGGCGTGCCGGGCATCGTCCCGGCGCGCCGGCGCGTAACGCGGCTCCGCGAAGGAGAGATGAAATGCTGAAAAGAAACTTCGACGCCGCTTTCACGAGACACGCGGCGCTTCTGGGCCTCATCATACTTTTATGCGTATTTTTTTCCGTGGTCTCCAACGGCTTTTTCAGTTTCAACACGGCCATGAACATCTGCCGGCAGGCCTCGGCCATAGCGCTCGCGGGTACGGCCATGACCATGATCATGATCATCGGGGGGATCGACCTGTCCGTCGGCGCGGTCATAGCCCTTTCGGGCATGACGGGGGCAATCGTCATGGAACGCGCCGGTTCCCCGGGGCTGGGGACCGCCATGCTGGGTTTTCTGACGACGGTTCTCACGGCAGTGGGGTTCGGAGCGCTGAACGGGTTTCTGACAGGTTATCTGAAGATGGCCCCTTTCATCGTGACGCTCGCGACGATGTCTCTGGCCAGAGGGATAACCCTGACCATCTCGGATTCCAACCGGGTGCTGGTGAACAACGATCACTACGTCGCGCTGGCGTGGACGAACCTTTTCGGAAGAATACCGGTTTCGATAATACTGGTGCTGGCCGTTTACATTTTCATGCATCTCGTCCTGACCAGGACCACGTTCGGGAGAAAAATATACGCAGTGGGGGATAACCCTGTGGCGGCACGCGTCTCCGGCATCGACGTGAGGAAGCAGACGATGCTGACGTATGCCGTCTCCGGAATTTTCATATCCCTCGCGACGCTGGTGATAGTGGGGCGGGCGCGTTCCGCCCAGCCGCTGGCCGGGGTCAATATGGAGTTCGACGTCATCACGGCCGTCGTCATAGGAGGGACGAGCCTCCTGGGAGGACAGGGCAGTCTGCGGGGGACTCTGCTGGGCGTGTTCCTCACCTCCATCATCTTCACGGGGCTTTCCATGATCGACCTGATGCCTTACGTGAACTATATCGTCAAGGGGGGCCTCATCCTCTTCGCCGTGCTGAGCAACCGCCTGCTGGCAGGGCGCCATGCTCATGCCGAGGGTGAACGGGCCCGGCACGGCGGTTCGTCGGACCCGCAGGCCGCTGGCATCATAGCGGAAAATCGCCAGAGGACGCTGACTCTGCGCGGGATCCACAAGAGCTTTCCCGGCGTCCGGGCGCTGGACGACGTCAGCCTCGAACTGAGACGGGGTTCTGTGCACGCGCTGTGCGGGGAAAACGGGGCGGGCAAATCGACTCTGATAAAGATATTGTCCGGCGTGTACCAGAAAGACGGCGGAGATATACTGGTCGACGAACATCCCGTCCGCATCCGCACCCCCCACGATTCCGAAAAACTCGGGATAGCCGTGATCTATCAGGAGCTCGCCAACGTGCCCGAGCTGAACGTCAGCCAGAATATAAGCCTCGGGCACGAGATCAGGTCGAAGCTGGGGTTTGCCATAGACGTGCGCCGGATGAACGAAAAAGCCAGGGACCTTCTGAAACGTTTCAAACTCGATCTGCCGGTGACGCGAAAGATGGACCGTCTCACCGTGGGGCAGCAGCAGATGGTCGAGATCGCCAAGGCTTACGCCTCGAACGCCTGGGTCGTGGTCATGGACGAGCCGACGTCGGCCATCACCGAGGCTGACAAGAAAAACCTCTTCAAGATCATCAGCGAACTCAAGGCGAACGACATAGCAGTCGTTTATATATCCCACAGGCTGTCCGAGATATTCGAGATAGCGGACGAAGTGACCGTGCTGCGCGACGGGAAGCGCGTTATAACCGGGCCGGTCGGCGATTTCGACGAGTATTCGATCATAAGGCACATGGTTGGGCGGGAATTGAGCGACATCTTCGACAGGAAAAAAACCCGCTCCTCCGAACCTGTCCTGAGGGTGGACCGGCTGGAACGCAAGGGTGTGTTCGAACCGATCAGCTTCGAGGTCCGCAAGGGAGAGGTCCTCGGCTTCTGCGGCCTGATGGGCGCGGGCCGCACGGAGATAATGCGCTGCATCTACGGCCTCGACAGGCCCGACGGCGGCGCGATATACGTCGACGGCGGGAAAGTCGTCATCCGCGACCCCACCGACGCGCTCTCCGCGGGCATAGCTATGGTGTCGGAGGACCGCCGCCGGGAGGGCATAATCCCGCACCTTTCCGTGGCCTGCAATATCACTCTCTCCACCCTGGACAGCATGAACAGGCTGGGCTGGATAAACGAGGACAAGGACAAAAGCGTCGCGGAGGAGTACATAAAATCGCTCAGCATAAGGACTCCGTCGCCGGAGCAGGAGATTCAGAACCTGAGCGGCGGGAATCAGCAGAAAGCGTGTCTGGCCCGAGGTTTGAACTGCAAGCCGAAAGTTATCATTCTGGACGAGCCGACCCGGGGAATCGACGTGGGGGCGAAGGCGGAGATACACAAGCTGATCGACCGTCTGACGGAGGAAGGCATAGCTATAATCATGATTTCTTCCGAGATGCCGGAGATAATCGGCGCCTCCGACCGGATAATCACCCTGTACGAAGGCGCTTTCATGGGGGAGTTCAGCGCCGGCGAGCGCGTCACTCAGGAAGAACTGATGCAGTGCACCGCGGGAGTCCCCAAAAACATGGCGGCAAGCGCCTGAGGGCTGCGCTAAAAAAAGCCCTCGATCGCCCGCGCCGCCAGTTCCGCCGAAGCGGCGGCCTGGGAGAGAAGTTTTTCCGGCGATACGGAGTCCTCGAACCTGTCGTTCGATGACTTTATCTCGTTTGTTATCTCATTGAGCCATTTTCCGTGTTTTTCTGCAGCCATCGGATACTCCTCGTCGACGCGCCGGACGAACTCCCTCGATATGTTCCAGGCTTCGGGGGCGAGGGATTGCAGGCCGGACTCCGCGGCCGTGAAGTGTTTCCGGGCCATTTCGCAAGGCGCGTCCCCGTCGTCCGGGACACCCGACAGCGACGCGGGCACGGCGCGAGAACCCAGGCGCCACGGGATCATAGGCAGGATGCAGGGGTTGCCGAAACACGACCAGACCGTGGTCTCGCCGGTATTTTCCCTGAAATCGACGATCACGCTCTCCCTGTTGTTTCCGTTGCATATTCTCGCGTATGCGGACGGGTCTATTTCGGCGTCGAACGGTTTGGCGGTATGGGGAGTGGCTTTCCATTTTCCGTCCTCGTCCGGGCGCTCGCAGTGACAGCTCAGCGTCCCGCGAAGCGTATCCCAGGTCAGAGGAGAGGCGGGTTTCACCGAGAACGGCAGCCGCGCTTCGGGGGCGTCCGCGTCGATGTGCTCTCCCGCCGCTAGCCTGAGGCCGAAAACGTGCCTCGGAACGTTCGAGGCGGCCATGAAGAAATCGGGGCGCTGGAAAGCTGCGGCGAAATCGAAATCGCTGCTAGCTCCGGGTTTACGGGGCGAATACCAGCCGCGCCCCGCCGCGTACTCGACGAGTCCCGGCGACAGGAGATAATTTCCGGCGTCGTCCGGGTCGACGGTCCGGATGGTGTAGTGGTTCGAGTTCACGGCTATGTGATCGTCCGGCACTCTTTGCGCCGCGAAGTGCTTCCCGTTCACGACCTGGAAGAACCATATTTCGTCCTTGTCCGCGAATGTGTAAGACCTGGCGGAGGACCTGTATCCGTATTCGAGGACCAGTTCGGACGCGATGCGGACCGCGTCCCGGGCCGACTTCGCGCTGCCGGCGGCGATCCAGCGCAGTCCCCAGCCTATGCCTCCGTCCCTGAGTTCGGGGGAATCCTCCCGCGATTTTCCGCAGGAATTGCTCGTAATCGCCACCCCCATCTCGTTGACGAACGTGTCGCCGAACGACTCGCCCGGAGCCGGGCGCAGGGTCTCCATCCACAGAAAAGCGCATGTCGGCCCCGCCTGCTTGATTTTGGCCGCGCCGTCCTCGAAAGACAGCTCCGCGCCTGTGCCGCGGGGAACGTATCTGTGCCGCATTATGAGGCTGCCGCCGTTGTCCTCGTTGTGCCCCAGCATCGTCCTGCCCGACGCGCTCGCCCCGCGCCCGGCGGCTGCCGCGAAGCAGGCCTCGGCCA
>JAISWP010000125.1 GCA_031271065.1 Synergistaceae bacterium | reverse complement strand
AGAAGCTGACGAACTACAGAGTCGACGGAAACACGTACATAGTGGATCGGCTGTTTGATATCGGCATTCTTCAGATAGGAAACAACAGGATCGCAATTTACCGTAACGACAAAGTGGCGGCATCTGCGCCGAAATGATTTTGACCGAGAGACGGTGACACGACAATGGCTGACAATAGCAGCTATTTTTTCCCGGAATTCGAAGAACAGAAGGAAGGAAAGAGCAAAAAAGTAAAAAATTGGGCGAGGAGCACCAGAATTGTATGGATTATCATGCTCGGCCTGATGGCGATCATATGCATCGTCATATTCAGCATGGAGGCGCAGAATCAAAACAGCCAGCCGCTCCCCTCGGCTACGAGCCCGCCGGCGGCTGTGGATATAAAGCCCGCGTCGGGAGTGTTCAGCGACTCGGAAGCCATTCGCGAGATAATATACAGGAATCTCAGGGAGCAGATACTCAAAGAGGCGCAGGCGTCGTCCGATGACCAGCGCGCCGCTCCCGTTCCTGTCGCCGTGATTCCGGAATCGAAGCCCGCGAATGCCCCAAGGGTCGTCAGAAAACAGCCGTCCGAACAAATGCAAAACGTCCGGCGCAGAACGGAGGCGGCCTATACAGCGCCGGCGGCCATCGAACTGCGGAACATACAGGCGAACAAAGAAGATAAACCGGACGCTTCCTCCCGCACCCCGGACAGAACGGCCGACACTCTCGCGGGGCTGATGTCCGCGTACTCGCCGGGAGGTCAGGGCGCGGCGGCAGTTTCGACAGGCGCAGCCGGCGTACAGACGAACGCGTCCCTGGTTTCACGGACAGATCCGGCGGATTCCAACGCTTCGACCGTAGCGCACCAGGACAGGGCAAACGCCTACGCCGCCGCCAACACGAACAGGGGAACGGCTGGCGGCGCGGCGGGCGAGTATCTGGCGTCGACGAGGCGCCAGCCGATGTCGCGGTATGAGCTGGCGGCGGGTTCCATCATCAGCGGCGTCATGGTCGGGGGCATAAACAGCGATCTGCCGGGGACGATAGTGGGTCAGGTCTCGGAGCACGTATACGACACCGCTACCGGCGCGCATATCCTGATACCTCAGGGATCCAGAATGACAGGGGCTTATGACTCCCACATCGTTTACGGACAAAACCGCCTGTTGGTGGTCTGGAACCGGATAATCTATCCCGACGGCACATCCCTCAACCTCGAGGGGATGTTGGGAAGCGATCAGAGGGGTTACGCCGGATTCAAGCAGAAGACCGACCACCACTACAGCAGAATGCTGGGGGCCGCGCTTTTTGCGTCCGTCTTCGTGGCAGCCGGCAAAGAGGCCACAAAGGATGACACGACGACGAACGAGGACGGGGAAACCTTCGAATCGACCTTCGCCGAGGCCGTCATGGAAAACGTGACGAACGTCGCGACGAAGATGGTGGAGAAGAACATGAATATCGCTCCGACCCTGCGAATATTGCCGGGCTACAGGTTCAGCATCATAACGACGCGGGACGTCGCGTTCGCGGAGCCGTATTCCGTCCGGGGAGCACCGCGATGATCAGGATACGATCGGCTTTTCTAATAGTACTCGTCGCCATCGTCCTCGCTTTCGGCATCGGTCTTCAGGCGGGTTACTTCTCGGCCAGGAGCGCCACGCTCGTCCGGGGCATGGAACTCTGGGTCGAGGAAATCAAAGGAGCCGTGCAATCCATAACCGGCGGAGAAAAAGGCAGGGGACAATGAAGACATGAAGGCGGACAGGAAAACGGCCTGGAAAGTGGCGCTGCTGGCGGCATGTCTCATGACCCCGGTGGCGGTCTTCACAGCCATGGATCTTCGGATAAACCTGACCGCGAGCCATGTCCCGACAGGCATTTGGATGACCCGTCCTCCGGATGCCCTGAAGGTTGGCGACATCATCTGCTACAACAAGGACGAGTTTTACGCCGCGAGGCCGGAGATCGGGGAGGAAAGGATGTCCTTCGTATCTCCGGTCGTGATAAAACGGGTTGCCGCCCTGCCTGGCGCGATCATAGCGCGTTCGGGGGACGCCCTCGCGATAGACGGCGTGCCGTACCCGAAGGCGCGGATAGGCGACGAGTCCTGGCGTAAAGTCGATTACCCCCTGACGGTGCCGGACGGCCATGTATGGCTTATGGCCGACAGCGCGGCGGCTTACGACTCGCGTTATCACGGCCCGCTGCCGATGGGCCTGGTGCGGGAGAAACTGACGCCTGTTCTCGTGTGGGGGAAAAACGAATATTAAAGGCCGGTTTACCGTTACGGGCCTGAGTAGTGAAAATTTTAAAATTCAAGGAGGTGAGCGCGGTTGGAGATCAACATCACGCATGAAGACGACGTCTATTGCGTTAAATTGAAGGGAATGCTGGATGTAGCCTCATCTCCCGATCTTCAGAAACACGTTGAGGCCATATCGTCCGAGACCTACGAAAAGGGCGGGTTCAATATTGTGTTTGACCTCGCGGATATCGAATACGTGAGCAGCGCCGGGATACGGGTGCTCCTTATGGCGAGGAAGATCGCCGACAGGCAGAAGGGCAGGATAGCGGTCATAAACGTCGGGAAATCCCTGTACAACGTAATTGACATGACGGGCTTCGCGAAAATATTGAACGAGAAAGCGAGGAGCGAGTGAAATGAACGTGCTGAGAAAGATCCTGACCGTTCCGGTCCTGGCGCTGGCGCTGATAACAGGCGCTGCGGCAGATCCGGCCCTCGCGGCGGACAGGGGAGCCGACGGAATCGGAATGGTACTCGCGGTCGAGGGTGCCGCCGAGGCTGTCCGGGGAGGCTCCCGCTTAGCTCTGAAGGTGCGTGACAGGCTGCGCGAGAAGGACACCGTCGTAACGGGGGCGGGCGCAAAGCTCCAGATACTGCTTGACGACGACACATCCATAACGATGGGCGCCGAGTCCTCCCTGGAGATGAGGGAGTTCTCGAACGCGCCGGAGAACGCCAGGTTCTCGGCCCATATCCCCAGGGGCAGGATGCGGATAATAACCGGCGAAACGACGGAACGTAATCCTGACGGGTTCAGGCTGACGACCAGGCACGCCACGGTAGGCATTCGGGGCACCGTACTGACCCTGGAGACGAACGACGATTTCACCTCGGTCAACGTGAACAACTCGGACAAAACGGTGATTGTGAACGGCACGCCGGTGCCTGAGTTTTACAGGGCGGTCATCATGCCGGGCGGCAACGTGCCGCAGATCACTCCGCTTCCCTCAGGCGAGCGGGAGGGAGACGGCGAACTTTCAACAGC
>JAISWP010000020.1 GCA_031271065.1 Synergistaceae bacterium | reverse complement strand
GATCATGGACCGTCCGGCCGTCTCCAGTTTTTTCTGGGCGAATCTCGCCTGGGCTATGGATTTCGGCAGGTCTCTGATGTCGGTCACGGGGGAGCCTATGGCTATCGAGACGAGGCACGGGTGGCTGCGCTCCACCTCGTATTTGACCGCCTGGGCGGTGGCGTAGGCTTCCTCCTCCAGGGCGTCCTCGCCGTCCGCCGCGAACACGCATATCACGCGCCCGGCGCCCTCCGGGAAAGACGTTATATCCTCGTTCCGCGATATGGTCTCGGCTATCGACGACACAGCCCGGGAGAGCGTATCCACATCGCCCGGGGACAGGGGGGCTGCCTCCATCACGGAGACCAGGCAGTGGGAGCGGGCCGCCAGGTTCCCCAGGCGCGCCGCCTCCGGCGGGTCGTCGCCGGGCAGGCCGTAGACCAGGTTCGAAAGAGCCCGCTCCGCGTGAAGCCTGCGGGCGTCGGACGCTTCTTTCCTCAAGACCTCCATCGTGCGCCGGCGCTCCCTTTCCTCCTCTATGAGGCGGGCCGCTTCGCCGAGAGCCCTGAAAAGCGTCTCGGAGGTCACGGGTTTCAGGAGGTACTCGGTCACCCCTATCTTTATGGCCTCCTTCGCGTACTCGAATTCGTCGTGTCCGCTCAGGATGATTATCTTCACCCAGGGCATGGTGCGTGAGACGCGGCGGGAAAGTTCGATGCCGTCCATGAAGGGCATACGAACGTCCGTCACGAGTATATCCGGCGGTGTCTCGGCTATGAGGGTGAGCGCCAGTTCCCCGTCCGGAGCTTCCCCCGTCAGCACGAAGTCCGAACTCTCCCTGATGAGGCTCTCTCTCAATCCGGCGCGCATCGCCGCCTCGTCGTCCGCGAAAAATACCTTGTACATAGCCTCACCCCTGCGCGGGAGCCGCCCTGCCTTTCGGCAGGACGAAGGATACGCTCGTTCCGTCCGTCCCCGATGAAATGTCGAGCCCGTATTCGGGCCCGTAATAGAGTTCGAGTCTCCTGTTCACGTTGAAAAGGCCGTAGCCCTTCGCGGACGGGTCTTTCGAGGGCCCCTCTTTCATGATTGACCTGACCGATGAAATTTTCTCATCCGTCATCCCGACCCCTGTGTCGGACACGCAAAACGAGAGGCCGTCCGGCGTCCCCCGCGCGGTGACCGTCACCAGCCCCCGTCCGCCCCTCCTGTGCCTTATGCCGTGGTAGATGGCGTTTTCCACCAGCGGCTGAAGGAGTATCTTGAGCATGACGTCGTCCATTATGCCGGGGTCGACGTCTATGGAGTACCGCAGAATGTCGCTGTACCTCATCTGCTGTATTATCAGGTAGTTCTCCACATGCTGTATCTCGTTTCTCAGAGGGATGAAGTCGACTCCGTGGCTCAGGGTGATCCTGAAAAAAGACGACAGGGCCGTGACGAGTTTGATGACGTCCCCGCTGCGGTTCGACTCGGCCGCCCATATTACGGCGTCGAGAGTGTTGTAGAGGAAGTGAGGCGTGATCTGGGCCTGGAGGGTTTTCATCTCCGACATCTTGAGGTTGCGCTCCTCCTCGATGCTTTTCTGTATCAGCAGCTCTATCTGCTTTGCCATCGAGTTCATGCTGTCCGCCAGCTCGGAGAGCTCCCCGTCCCTGTGGAGCGACACCCGCGAGTGGAAGTCGCCGCTCGCTATTTTCGACGCCATGATGCGCAGTTTCTCTATGGGGCGCGCTATGTCGCCCGATATGGTCCATACGGTGAAAAAACCTATCGTCACCACTATGGCGAGCAGCGTTATGTCCGCGAAGAATATCTTCCCGCTGCGCCCGCTGATGCGTTCGTTCAAGATCTGTATCTCGTTCATCTGCCTGCCTATGAAGTTCTGCATCAGATCCGCGATGAGGTTCGCCACGGCCCTTATCTCCTCGAGCGTCGCCTCGTGCTCGGCCACGGGGAGTTCCTCGTTTATCTGGAGTTCCAGTTTGCCGATGTAGCTCTCCAGGGTGGACATGGTGCGGAGCACCACTTCCATCATAGTGCGGTTGCGCCTGCTGTAGTGGTCGAGTTTGAGTTCCTCCATCCTCCCGCGGATGTCCGCCATGAGGTCCCCGATGCCGCTGGATTCGAAGCGGGTCTTGCCGGCGACGATGTCCCACACTATCGGCTCTATTTCCGTCTTGATGGTCGTGCTGAGGCCGCTGGCCATGCCGATGTTGTCTATCATTTTGCGGTACTCGGACGTCTGCCTCATTCCGGTGACGATCTGGCTCACCACCAGAGGCAGCATGAGGGCGAATATCGCCGTGAAGGACGCGATGATCTTCTTTCTGATGCTTATCCCCGGCAGGCGGGACAATTTGAGGATGTACCGGTAAAACGGGAGTCTCATGTCAGTACGGCCGGTCCGGAAGGTCTCCGGGATCGCCGTCCTCCGTGAATACCGTCTCCTCGCTGTACACCGCCTCCGGGACCTCCCGCCCGGCGGCCAGATCCCGGACCAGCTCCATCAGGCGCTCCCCTATATAAGGCGTGCACTCGACGACGCAGTTCATCCTCCCCTGCCTCAGCGCCTCCAGCGCGGAGCGCTGGGCGTCGATCGATATCATCACCACGTCGCGGCCCGGGGCGACGCCGATCTTCTCCATCGCCTCCATCGCTCCTATGGCCATGTCGTCGTTGTGGGCGAATACGACGTCTATCACCCGCCCTTCCTCCGGCGAATAGTATTCCTCCAGTATCTGCGCCATTGTCTCTCTGCCCTTGGACCGCATGAAATCCCCGGACATCGACCGCACTATCCTGAACCTGGCGTCGGAGGATACGGCCTGCCTGAAACCCAGAGCGCGTCCATGTGCCGGTGAAGCGCCGTCCGTGCCCCGGAGCTCGACTATCGATACGCCGCCGGAAACGCCGGCGAATTTTTTCACGAGCCAGGCGCCGGCACGGCGCCCCTCCTCCTCGAAGTCCGAGCCCAGGAATGATGCGTAAAGCCCCTGATGCTCGCTCTGTATCTTTCTGTCCACCAGTATGACCGGAATGTTCTCCGATTTCGCCTCGATCAGCACGTTGTCCCATCCGGTCTCGACCACGGGAGAGAAGGCTATGACGTCCACCCTGTGGGCGATGAACGACCTTATGGCCTTTATCTGGTTCTCCTGTTTCTGCTGCGCGTTCTCGAACATCAGCTCTATTCCGTATTTCACCGCCGCGTCCATCACATTCTGGGAACTGGCGGTGCGCCACTCGCTCTCCGCCCCGAGCTGGGCGAAACCAAGCACGATCTTGTTCTCGAAGGCGTTTTCCAGCGGGTCGCCCCCGTCGTCGTACGCTATGAATATGAGGGCGAACGAAATCATCGTCACCGCGGCGGACAGCAGAGCGATTTTTTTCACGAGCAGTCATCTCCGGACGTATTTTGCTGGTTTGATTTTATCATTATCAGGCGCGTGACGCGCGATTATGGTATCATGATGCGCACGCGGCCGAATGACTGGCCGCCGCCCCCGCAGGAAGGCGGTATGTGTTTATGATAATAATAGGAGAGAAGATCAACGGTTCGATCCCCGCCACGGCAAAGGCCATAGCGGAACGGGACGAGGCTTATATAAGGGCGCTTGCCAGACGCCAGACCGAGTGCGGGGCCGACTATCTGGACGTGAATGCCGGAACCGCGCCGGACGCGGAGCGAGATACGCTTCGCTGGCTCATCGGCGTCGTGCAGGACGAAGTGGACACCCCGATATGTATAGACTCGTCGAACCCCGAGACCATTTTAGACATGATTCCGCTGGCGCGCCGCCCCGGGATGATAAACTCCGTCAGCGACGAGGCGAACAAGTGCGAGCG
>JAISWP010000062.1 GCA_031271065.1 Synergistaceae bacterium | reverse complement strand
AGGGCAACGACCTTGGATACGGCGCGGGCGACTTCGTGCCCTATCTCACGGTGAAGTACCAGATACAGAAAACCGGCAGCAATAAAGTCATAGAGGGCAGCTTTATGCCGATGAGCGCTTCCGACGGACCCCACTACGGAAATAACATCAAGTTTGACGGCGCCGGGTCGTATAAAATAACGTTCATCGTTGAAAACCCCGAGAAGCAGAGTTATCTTCTCCATGTCGACAAGGAGACAGGAGTCACCGGGCGTTTCTGGCAGGAACCCATCATCGTTTCCTGGGATTTCGATTTCATCCCGAGAGCGTGGTAGGTATATAGAGCAGCAAAGCGCTTATTTCCTCCCCAAATCCCACAATCACCACAACGTTCGTTTTTGTATGCGCGCCCGCATCGGCGCGCATACAAAATATGTCTGAGGACATGGTGTTTATGGATGACGCAAAGCTGGGCAAATTTTGTTTTAGGAGAACTTTATGCTCGAATATCTGATAAAGATCACGAATAACACTTTTTACGCCGCCGTCCCGATGTCCGTTCTATTTGCAATGTCGCAGCGCTCCGGGAAGAACGATTCGGAAAAATATATCCGGCGCGGTTTACTCTTCGGATTTGCCGCCGCTTTTATATACGCCGTCTTAAAAAGGAACACAGGATTTGCGGTCAGGGAATACTACGATCTGGGAGCGCTCGCGGTCGCTTTCGTCTTCGGCGCGCTCTTTCTGATTCCCTCCGTCCGCACGCTGCTTGGATCAAAAATCAGCATAGGAACATTTGCGAAGATATCCATTATGTTCGCCGCGGCGGGCTGGAGCGCGAATGTCATACCCAACCTCCTGCTCTATCCCTTCGAATTCGCCGTCGGCATGGACAATATTTTCAACACGGAATTCATGTTCAAAGTGATCGGTTACGCATCCGGTCTATTGCTGACAGTGTTTTTCGGATACGCCGTTTACAGGATATCATGCTCGCTAGGGGAAAGGTTTCTCGCGTCCGCCCTTGTCTGTTCGGTCCTCTCGATGCTTGCCAAAGAGGGGTTTGCAATCGTCCAGATACTTCTCGGAAGAGATATGATATCCCGCGTCAAGTGGCGCTGGCTGACAAGACGTATAATGTGGGCCGACTCCCGCAAGAATTTTTTCCTGTACCTGATGCTGGCTGTCGCCGCCTCTGCGGCGCTTGCGCTGGCAATTTCCCTGAAAAGGACGAAACCCGCCGGTGATAACCCGGCCCAGATCAGACGGGCCCGATATCTGTCGCGCAAGAACATGCGTTTTTGCGCAATCGCCGCGCTGGGCGTCATTCTGTCGCTCCTGACAGTGACGGTAGGAGTTTCCTACAGCAATAGAAGCGTGGAGCTCTCTCCCCCTCTCGAGCTTCCCCCCGCCGAGGGGGGGGATATAATCATTCCCCTTGAGATGGTAGGAGACGGCGCGCTGCACCGTTTCGTGCACAAGGTCCCCCGAGGCGCTTCCACAGTGGACGTGCGTTATATAGTTATAAAGAAAAACGATGCTGCCTACGGCGTCGGGCTGGACGCCTGCGACGTGTGCGGCCCGACTGGGTATTACGAGAGAAAGGGACAGGTGGTCTGCATACTATGCGACGTTGTCATGAATAAATCGACAATAGGGCTTCCCGGCGGCTGTAATCCGGTACCGCTGACATTCGGCATCGCCGGGGGCAATATGATCATAAAGACCTCCGATCTGGCGGCAGAGGCCCGCAGGTTCTGAGCCGGGCCGCGCCTGATACGGCAATGAGAAAAGGAGCGGCGGAATGTTTTTCAGGATGATCAAAGGGGCTTTGAGCCGTCAGAGAAGCCGGGCCGCAATAATGGCTCTCACGGTGGCGCTGGGGGCGTCGCTGGCTACGGCGATGCTCAATGTGATGATGGATGTGGGAGACAAGGTAAATCAGGAGCTAAAGGCCTACGGGGCGAATCTCACCGTGGTGCCGAGAGGAGCTTCGCTGGCGATGGATCTTTACGGCGCTTCGGAGGAAGAGGCGGCGTCTCGGAAGTTTCTGGCCGAGGACGAACTTCCCAGGCTCAAAACCATATTCTGGGCCTTCAATATAGTGGATTTCACCCCATACCTCGACGTCGGAGCCGATGTAACAGGCCCTCTTTCGACACAGAACGCCCGCGTGTCCGGCACGTGGTTCGAAAAACACCTCGATACCCCGACCGGGGAATCCGTCGATACCGGCATGAGCAGGATGAAATCCTGGTGGGAAATAGAGGGGGAATGGGCCGGGGATGAGCCGGACGAACCCGCTTACGGCGCGATGATAGGCGTCAATCTGGCGTCAGAACTCGGGGTCCGTGCGGGCAGCAGGGTCACTCTCTCGACCGCCGCCGGCCGGGGCGAGCTCGAAATAGCGGGGGTATTCCGCAGCGGAGGCGCCGAGGACGGCATCATCTTCGTCCCTCTGGCCTTCCTTCAGGAACTGGCCGATCTTTCGGGAGTGGTAAGCCGCATTGACGTAAGCGCCCTGACCACCCCGGAGAACGATCTTGCAAGGCGCGCGGCCCGCGACCCGAACAGCCTTTCCCGTCACGAGTGGGATACCTGGTACTGCACCGCTTATATCAGCTCCATAGCTTACCAGATAGAGGAAGTGATCACCGGCTCCAGGGCAAAACCGGTTCTCCAGGTCGCGGAGAGCGAAGGCGCCATACTGGGCAAGACGCAGCTTCTCATGCTGCTGTTGACGGTGCTCAGCTTCGCGTGTTCGGCTCTCGCCATCTCGAACCTGGTCACGGCAAGCGTCATGGAACGCAGTTCAGAGCTGGGCCTGCTGGAGGCGATAGGGGCGTCAGCCTCGTCCGTCTCCGTGCTGATACTGGCTGAAACCGCGCTCACGTCTCTCGTGGGGGGAACCGCGGGATATTTCGCCGGCAGAGGTTTCGCCCAGATAATAGGGCACACGGTGTTCGGATCGGCTATCTCCTCGAAAGCCCTTGTCCCTCCGCTGGTGGCCCTCTTGGTGCTCGCCGTG
>JAISWP010000047.1 GCA_031271065.1 Synergistaceae bacterium | reverse complement strand
CTTATCAGCCACCTGTCCTCACCTCTTTGCGACGAATACCAAAACTTCCGTCATAAACCTATGCAACATTCGGCTCAAATTATACAGCTATTGTGTCCTAAATACAATAGTCCCCAAGTCCTTGCAAAATAGTTTTAGTGTGTCCTCCGGCGCTTCGCGCCGCTATATACCTTCCCTTTTGAAGAAAAAGCGCAGTATCTCGTCCATCTGGTCGAAGTCTATCAGGAACGCGTCGTGTCCGTTGTCGCTCTCTATCTCCTCATAATCGGCCCTTGCGCCGGCTTTTCCCGCGCAGCGGGCGATTTCCATCACCTGCCAGTTTGGGAAAAGTATATCGCTGGAAATGCCCGCCGCGAGCAATCCCTTGCCCGCCAGGGGAGAGAACGCTTCGTTCAGGTCTCCCCTTCCCGCCGATACGTCGTGCAGGTCCATAGCCCTCGTGGTGTAAAGATAACAGTTGGCGTCGAACCGTGAGACGAGGGCGCTGCCGTGATGGGCCAGATACTCCTCGACTTTGAATTTGGCCCCCCACTCGTGCGGCCGGGAATCTGTATTCATGCCCCTCATCCAGCGTCCCGCAAAGTTCTGTTCGCTCCGGTACGTTATCATGGCGAGCATACGAGCGGTCGCGAGCCCTCTGGCCGGTCCCTGCCCCGGGTAATAGTCGCCGCCGTTCCAGTCCGGATCCGACGTTATAGCCTGACGCTGGACTTCATTGTACGCTATGGCCTGAGGATAGAGCCTGGCGGGGGCGGCTATGACCCCGCAGCATCTCGTGTCCCGCGGAAACTGGAGGGCGTACTCCAGCGATATCATGCCGCCGAACGATCCCCCGAGCGCCATCGCTATGCCGCGGATGCCCAGCGCCTCCAGAACGGCGTGCTGCGCACGCGCCACATCACGCGGGGTCACCACCGGAAACTTCATGGCGTAAGGCGCGCCGGTCAGGGGATCCGGACTCATCGGAGACGTGCTGCCGTAAGGACTGCAGAGGTTATTGACGCATATCACGCAAAGCCTGCTGGTATCCAGCGCCCTGCCCGGACCGAGAATGGGATTGAGCCATCCCGGGGGAAGGCCCGGCACGTCGTCTCCGCCGAGATGGTGCGAACCCGTGAGAGCGTGACAGACCAATATTACGTTGGCCCCGCCGTCTTTTGGCGTTCCGTACATCGCGTAAGCCTGTTCCACGTGTTTCAGAGTTTTTCCGGAGTCCAGCTCCAGTTCATCCAAATTTACCGCGCCGAGTTTTTCAAAAGCGTCATCCATCAGTAAGTTCTGAACCCCTGTCTCAATACTGTTTCGCATTTATCCGGCGGCAGCGCCGGACTGTAAAGATAGCCCTGGAAAATACAGCATCCAAGATTTTTGAGTTTCTCCGCCTGAGCTTCGGTCTCGACGAATTCGGCGAGCAGCTCTATGTCCATGGACCGGCAGAGCTCGCTTATGGTGGACACTATATCGGAAGTTATCTTGCTTGTAGTTATGTCGCGCACCAGACTTCCGTCGAGCTTTATCATGGATACCGGGAACTGCTTCAGGTAGACCAGGGACGTATGCCCCATCCCGAAGTCGTCTATGGCGATATTGAGCCCCATGAGCCTTATATCCTGGAGCAATATGTTATGGCCCATATCGGAACTCAGGCCCGTGGATTCGGTGACCTCCATCTTCATATCGGCCGGAACGACGCCCCATTTTTCAAAAATATCTTTTATTTTCTCCGGCAGATCCGGGTCCTCCAGCTGTTTCACCGAGACGTTGAAGGACGTCACAACCCCTTCTATCCCCGCTTCCTTCCACTCCTTCGTCTGGCGGCAGCAATCTTCGCAGACCCAGATACCTATCTCGTCTATAAAACCTATCTCCTCGGCGAGCGGTATGAAAAGCGACGGGGGTATCCTGCCCAGTTTGTCATGCTGCCAGCGAACGAGCGCCTCGACCCCGAGGACCCGTCCGTCGCGGCAGTCCACCTGGGGCTGATACTCGAGAAACAGCTGTTTTTTCGCGATTGACCGCAGAAGGTCGTTGCACAGGACCCGGGAGAGGGAACCGATGTCGTCGTCGCGGGCTATCAGGGCGGCGCCCCCGTTGTCCTCCAGAGTATAGCTTATTTTCAAAAGCTCCTTGAAGGTGGACTCGAACTTTGCGCCCTGCACCTTGTCGGCTATTTTCACGAAAGGCAGATATATGACGGTTCCAAGAGCAATGTTGAATATCTGAAGGAACGCGCCCGAGACGCCGCCTGAGGCGACCCACCCGCTTACGAGGGCCGGGGTCGTCCACGTGACCTCGGTCAGGGTGGCGCTGACCAATCCCGCACTCATCACCGCGTACGAAGTCACGGTGAGCAGCATCGGGGTAATTATGAACGGTATGATGAATATAGGGTTCAAAACTATCGGGATGCCGAAGAGCAGAGTCTCGTTGATATTGAAAATTGCCGGAAGAATCGAGATCTTTGCCACCGTCCCGATATCCCGCCCCTTACGTGCGATGAAAAACGCCGTCAGCAGTGAGAGCGTGTTGCCCGCCCCTCCCATAGTGACGTAACTGTCGAAAAATGTCTTGGTGAAGGCAAACTGCGTCCCTCCCCCGGCGGCAAGCGAGGCGGCCGAGGTCGAATACAATTCGGTCATCACCGGTTCCAGCGCGTTCGAGCCGTGAATGCCCAGAAACCAGAGAAACTGCCTCACAAAACCGAACACCAGCGCCGAGGTCAGGTTGTTGCCCATTCCTATAAAGGGCGTGCAGATCAGGTCATAGGTCAGCTTGTGAATGTCCGGATATCCGGAATAGTGCATCGCCGTTTTGAAAGCGCCGAACATGAATATGGTAACAGCTCCCGGCAGAAGGGACGAAAACGCGCTGAGCATTATGGAGCTGGGAATTTCCGTGAAAAACCTGAACGTTCTTCCGCGCCCGTAAAGCCATAGGAATACGCTGCTCGAAAGAAGCCCGGCGATTATGGCGAGAAAGAGGCCGTGTATGCCCACCCACGAGTAGGGAATGGCGAATATCTCCAGGGAAGGCTCCATCAGCGTCATAAGGGAGCAGAGGCTGACGAGGCCCGCTATGAGAGGGTGAACGGAGGTCAGGCGGTGACGGGAATTGTAATAGGTGCACATGCCGTAGCCAATCGAGGTGACGGTTACCAAGGCAAGCACCGCTAACGTGCCGCCCCACACATAGCCGCCGAACATGGTCCATTGATCTCCGAAAGTATCTTTCATGAACTCCTGGTAACCGGCTACGGGAAAGTTGTTGATGAGAACGGCAAACGCCCCGGCGATTATCACCGGAAAGGCAAGCGTCAGGGAGTCCCGCACTATGGCAAGGTGCGGCGACGACGAAATTTTCATCCAGAACGCGGTATTTTTCTCCCCGAATCTCGAATCAGGAACCAGCCTGTTCACCTCTCATTTTCAGCCTGAATCTGCATTATTATACATTAATAGGACGCCTTGTATATATCGAGGACGTCGGACACGCCGAGTTTTTTCAGGCTCCCGACGCCTGAACCCGGCGCGGCTTTCCGCGCGAGATCCTCGAGATCTTCCTCGGGGACCCCTATCTCTCTGAGGCGAAGGGGAGCTCCTAAAGATCTGAAAAACTCCGAGACGCGTTCGATGCCTTCCCTGGCGGCGTCCTCGTCAGAGGGGGAATCGACGCCGAATACGCGTCTTGCGAATCTGGCGAAGGCGTACAGATTGCCGTGCATTACGTATCTCATCCAGTTCGGCATGACTATGGAGAGCGTTTCCCCGTGAACCGCGTCATATTTCGCGGACAGCGCGTGCCCCATCGCGTGGGACGCGAAGTCGCCTTTCCCGGAGTGCCCGGCCCAGGTCGTGCCGTTCAGCGCGCACGCCGCGGCCCACGCGTACTGGGCGCGGATTTCGTAATCCCTCGGGTTCGCGGCGGCCTTCGGAATGAGTTCCAATAGAGAGCGCACAAGACCTTCTGCGTATTCCATCTGCAAATCCACGTCCGGCGTGCCGTCGAAATAGGTCTCCATGACGTGGCATACCGCGTCTATGCCTCCGTCCGCGATTTGCTTCACCGGGACGGAAAACTGCGCCGACGGATCGATGAACGTCTTTGACGGAAACAGCGCGAAGTCCGTCAGCCCCGTTTTGACTTCGGTCTCGTCGTCAGTCACGACGGACGTGCAGTTCATCTCAGACGCGGTGGCGGACACGGTCGCCACCGCGTAAAAAGGCATGACGGGGCCCACTTGGGCTTTTCTCGAGTAAAAATCCCAGACGTCTCCATCGTACCGCACTCCCGCGGATATGCCCTTCGCGCTGTCGATGACGCTGCCGCCGCCCGCCGCCACTATCGCTTCTATTTCATTCGAACGGATGATACCGATTGCCTCCCGCAGTTTGGACACGGAAGGATTCGGCTTCACCCCGCCGCACTCGAAAAACCGCACGCCGTGCCCCGCGAGAGAGCGGACAACCTCGTCGTAGACTCCGGCCGCCTTTACCGAAGCCCCGCCGTAAAGCAGGAGCACACTGGAAAAACCGTCCGAAGCCAGTTCCTCTCCTACCCTGGAGTTGACTCCCCTGCCGAAGAACACCTTTGTCGGATTGTAAAATATAAAATCTCTCGTCGCACTCGCCTCCGATGTCTCACATTACGGTACAGAGGCAATACTATCACAAACGGCCCGGCATTGTACCGCGCGTCCGGCCGGCCATTCTTTCGCCGGCATTCAGACGGCGGCCCATAAACGAGGTCAGGCCCCCTGACAAGAGGGCCTGACCTCCGGGTTCGTCCGATTCCCGCGGACGAGGATATCAGTTATTTTTCAAGAGCCAGTAGTTCAAGACCCCGTCGTTGGACTTTATGAGGGGACGCGTGCCCCCCGAGGACGTCAGCCTCACCGCCAGGGCCGGAAGGTCTCCGCCCACGCGGCTTACAGTATCCTCGCTTCCCGTCGCCGCCGTTATCGAAGCTTCGGCGGCGGCCTGGTCGAGCACTTCGTAGGTGATGATGAGCGTTTTCGTATCGCCTTTCTCGGAGACGGTGAACCCCGTCATCTTCATGCCGTCGAACTTCAGATATTTGTCGCCGCTGTCCCACATCCCGGCCATACCCGTGTCCATCCCGAGCGCAAACAGCCGGCTCTCGCCCAGAACCTTGCCGCTTTCGCAGAGGCCGCTGTTGTTTGTATCGAGGACTTTCTGCCTGAACGTTCCGACGAAAAGATAACCGCCGAACATTATGGGCTGGGTGGTCACGTACTCGGCCTCGAATTTGCCGCCTATGTCGGTGCCGGCCTTCTTGAGCGGTATGTACCATCCGTCGTATCCGCCCCCGGCGTCGATTCCGGAGTCCGCGTCCTCGCTGTCGAGGAGGGTCCAGCCGGGCCTGTTGTTTCCGCCGCTCCTGTAGCTCATGCCGGAATCCAGCGCTGAGTCGTCCTTCAGATTCGGCAGCTTGAAGCAGAAAATCATCTGCTCGGCGTTCCTTATCCTGGTATCGTTCTCGTCGGAGGCCCCTCTCGTGCCTATGTCGGAGGTGCCGCCCGCGACCCACATCTCGTCTACCCTGTCTATGCGGGAGCCGACCACAACTCCTGTCGGGAAGGAGTAAGCCGCCTTATCAGGATCCGAGGGCTTTCTCAGGGACGCCACCGTCCTTATTTTCCAGTCTCCTCTCGCCAAGGGGCTGCCGTCCGCGTGGTTCGCGAACGACACCAGGAATACATTGCCCCTGTTGTCCCCGGTGAAAACGCCGTCGGCTATGTAGTTGCTCTCGTCGGACGCCAGGAAAACCGGCTCCGTGACGATCATCCCCATGTACGGATTGGGGATGTTTACGCCGGGAGCGCTTGCGGTGTTCTTCCATTTGGCCGGCGCGCCGGCCACTGACCCGCTGTTGAATACCCTCAGGCCGTCGCTGGCCGTGTTGGAGCCGTGATAGGAGACGTCCGGATCTACAAGGTACAAAGCCGCCCCCATAGCGCCGTTTCGCTCGAGGTCCAGGAAATTCTGAGCCCCGCCCCCCAGCGCGATTACATTATGGAACAGGTCCGGCTCGCCGACGCGGCGGACAGCGCCGAAGTGCGGCCTGGGACTGTTGAAGCCCAGCTGCTCGAACGCGTGATTCCCCGGATGGGCGTATACGTCAGCCCAGTATGCGCTTCCGCGGGAGATGACGGTTTTAGCCGGGTCTATCCCGTCGCTTCCCGTCTGCCTGAACAGCAGAAGATCGCCGTCTCCGCTCACCGGTTCGTAGGTCTCCCGGTACCACATAAAGTCCGGCTTGACCGGAGCGGGTTCGGTGACGTCAAAGGCGTATATGCCGCCGCCCCCCCGGCCCAGAGTCCCGATCAGGAGCGTGCGCCATCCGTAGTAAGGGGCGCCCTCCGTGTCGCTCATGTCGAAGTATCTGGCCTGCAGCGGGCCGTCCAAGGTAAAGGACGGTATCGAAGTTATGGGTATGTCGTCGCTGGTCGTGGTGAGAGCGCCGTCCACGTTGATCCAGCGGTATTTTCCGGAATCGGGGGCTTTTGTGGTTTTGAGGTCGAAGAGCCGGTAAGGCATCAGCATCGGGGGGGGCACAAGCGCCATCCTCTCGTAACCGGTCTTGGCGTCGACCGCGTGCAGTATGCCTTCGTTGCTCTGGAAGAAGATCTGGGTCGGGAAAGTCTCATAAATAGGATACAGGCCCTGCACAGCCTGCGCGAAATTATGGAAATCCGGCAGGGAGTTTATGTCCGGAGGCGGCCCGACTTTCACGATGCCCGACTGCCCCTGGTCCGCCACCATGTTACGCCTGTCGTACATGACGTATCCTTTGGTGCCGGCGATATAGGAGACTTCCTTGCCGTAGAGCCAGTCCACGATAGCCCTCGACGGGTGGAATCTGTCATCGAAGTCGACCCCTGACTGGAGTATGGACTCGTCCATAGAGGCGATGGGCGGAACCAGGTTCACGTTATAAGGGTTCCCCATTATCGGATGTATGTTTTTAGCGCCTGAGGCGTTGTCCGGGGTATAGGCCAGTTTCACGTAATTGGCGGGGCTGCTTCCGGCCCAGAAAAAGAGGTACCTCGAGCCCGCATCCGCGCTTCTAGCGGTTTTCAGTTTACTGTTCAAATCCCAGTTCTTTGTGGTGGTCAGTTCGCCCGTTTCGCTGTTCTTTTTCGTCTCGTACCTTATGACATTGCCCTCCCACTGGTCGTATATATTTATGCGGTAAGAGCCTGCATACAGGTTTAAGACCTCCTCGTCATCGAGCAGGCCGGAGAACGACTCGTCCCCGAAGCTGTCGCCCTCGAGCATGGGCCCCTTCGCGGGCTGTATCTCGCTGTTTATGCGGGCCAGGACCGATCGCAGCGCGTGTATCAGCCCTTCCACGTCGTTGGCGAAATAAGCCCTTGCCTGGCTGTTGCCCGGATCCCCCGCCACCGCCATTGCGTTGAGTTTGGTGCGGAGGGCAGCCACATTCGGGGCCGTCGAGTCGGGGTCTACGAAACCGACCACGAGTGTCCGAACACCGTCCTGCAGCTTTATCGATTCCAGTACGTTCTGATTTACGCTGTATTCCTTGAATTTCGTCAGGTTGTTCTCTTTGGTGAAATTGTACAGCGAACTGACCGCGTTCGCGGAGGTGAAACCCACGTCCCCGCTGTCGTCTCCCGCGGTGAAAAGGATCACCCAGTTCTTGTCGCAGGGGTCTTTGAGAGGAAATGATGACTCCGGCGCGGACCTGACGTTGTGAGCGTCTTTGGTGACGCCGCCGATACCGCTTGCCGGCGGGGAGAAAAAGTCCAGTATGGTCCCCAGCGCCTCTCCGGAACCCGCCTTGAAATAATTGCCGAGGGCGCTGCCAGCTGACAACGCGGAGGCACTGCTGGTATGGAGGGACGCTGTGGTGGCGGCGGTTCTGTGAGAAAAAACAACTCCCGGCCTGCCCAGCAGGTCGGATGTTGTCAGCAGGGTGGAGCGGCTCAGGTTCGGATGCCCCGGATATATGGCCGTGCTGAGGTAGGTCTTGCCGTCCCCGAACAGTTCTGGGTTCTTGAAGTAGTATGGGTTCACAGCGTCGTTCACTGTGGTCGTTATGTTTTCGTAGCCGTCGAGCCAGAGGCGGAATTGGTCTATATGGTTCGGGGAGTATTCGGCTATCGGCACCCTGAGGTAGGCCCGGTTCAGCAGTTTCCATTTTTTGTCGGTATGAGACAGGTTGTAATACTCACGATCTATCCCCCAGTA
>JAISWP010000044.1 GCA_031271065.1 Synergistaceae bacterium | reverse complement strand
CCTGAGTACATACAGGGAGAACGTCGAAGGAGCGGATAAAGGCGCTCTCTGGATGTATACATAAAATAGTCATATCCGCGCCTGAAACGTTTCTTGACGAAACGCTGATATGTAACTGATACGAAGGCGGATCAGTTACATATCGGATGGTTTATTTATTATCATTATGAATAACCGGCAGTATTTCCAAATCAAACATATCTTCGCTGTAAATTGAGGCTGTATCTCTGTCCCCAGCATCAATTCCGCCGGAAATAAATATATGCGTTATGAATTTTTTTTGATGAATCACTGATTCGGGGGTTCTCACTATAACTCGAGTAAGCATAATATCGGTTGTTTGTTATTGATATACTTATTAAAAAGTGTATTATTTTATCTGCATTGAAAAAACCCGGAAGGCAGGAGAGTTTTATGAAAGAAATTTCATCGTTATTTATGGTGATCGCCGCGTCGGCGGTGATTGCGCTCGCTTATGCGATATTCGCGGCTTCCAGGATAAATGCGTACGCTGTTGAAAACGAACGGATAAAGGAATTGTCGTCGATCATCCAGGGGGGGGCAATGGCTTTCCTCTACCGGGAATACAAAGCGCTCGTGATATTTGTGGCAATCGCAGCCGCACTGCTGGCCTGGTATCTCGGCGTTCCCGCCGCCGCCTGTTTCGTCGGGGGGGCTTTCTGCAGCGCGCTGACCGGTTACGCTGGCATGAGAACGGCGACCAGCGCTAACGGCAAGACCTCGTTCGCAGCCTTGAAGGGAATGAACGAGGCGCTGGGCATCGCCTTCAGGGGCGGCAGCGTTATGGGGATGACGGTCGTCGGAGTCGGCCTGCTGGGGGTGTTCGCGGCTTATATCATCTTCAGGGACGTCGAGGCCATAACGGCGTTCGGTTTCGGAGCCAGTTCCATCGCCCTGTTCGCCCGGGTCGGAGGAGGCATTTACACCAAGGCGGCCGACGTCGGGGCCGATCTGGTAGGCAAAGTGGAGGCCGGGATCCCGGAGGACGATCCCCGCAACCCCGCCGTCATAGCGGACAACGTGGGAGACAACGTGGGCGATATCGCGGGAATGGGCGCCGACCTCTTTGAAAGTTACGTCAACTCTATCCTGGCCGCTATGGCGGTCGGGTTCGCCGTCATGCGGATGGACGGGCTGGTTTATCCCATGCTTCTCTGCGCGGCGGGCATAGCGGCGGCTCTTTTGGGGACCCTGTTCGTCAGGGTGCGCGAGGGAGGCAATCCGCAGAACGCACTGAATAGGGGGCTTTACGTTACGGGGATCCTCATGATCGCGAGCACGTTTTTCCTCACGAAATGGATGTTCGGCGACATAACGCTCTTCTGGGCCGTCGCGGCCGGAGTGAGCTGCGGCGTCATAATCGGCAGGATAACCGAGATGTACACGTCCTCGGACTACAGCCCCACCAGGGAGATCGCCGCGGCGTCCGTCACCGGGACCGCCACCAACATACTGGCCGGAATATCCGTAGGCATGAAATCCACTGTCGCCCCCGTGCTGTTCATCTGCGCCGCCACTCTCATCGGCTACAGGTTCGGCGGCATGTTCGGCATTGCCTGTTCGGCAGTCGGAATGCTCTCCATAACGGGCATGGTCCTGTCGGTGGACGCTTACGGGCCAATCAGCGACAACGCCGGAGGCATCGCGGAGATGGCCGACCTTCCCGAGAGCGTGCGCGGGATAACCGATCAGCTCGACGCGGTGGGCAACACGACGGCCGCGGTCGGCAAGGGACTCGCGATAGGTTCCGCCGCTCTCACGGCGCTGGCTCTGTTCGTTTCCTACGCCAAGGCCACCAGGCTGTCCGGTATCGACCTCATGGATCCCAAGGTCATGGTGGGTCTTTTCATAGGGGGAGTGCTGCCGTTCATCTTCAGCGCGCTCTCCATACAGGCCGTCAGCAGGGCCGCCGAACGGATGATAGAGGAGGTCCGCCGTCAGTTCCGAGAGATACCCGGCATAATGGAAGGCAGGGGGCGTCCGGAGTATGAGAAGTGCGTCGACATATCCACAGCCGCGGCCATGAAAGAGATGGTCGTTCCAGGCATGATGGCGGTCGTCGTACCGATACTCGTCGGTCTCTGTCTCGGGGCTCCGGCGCTGGGAGGGATGCTGGGCGGTTCGATAGTGACCGGCGTCATGATGGCGATATTCATGTCCAATTCCGGCGGCGCCTGGGACAACGCCAAAAAATATATAGAATCCGGGAACTACGGCGGCAAAGGTTCCTCCGCCCACGCGGCGGCTGTAAACGGGGATACGGTGGGAGACCCCTTCAAGGACACGGCGGGACCGAGCCTCAACATACTCATAAAGCTGATGACCGTAGTCTCCCTGGTGCTGGCTCCCCTGTTCCGGTAATACCGCGCCTGCGGAGGACAGAAGTTTTGCGGCGCGCGGCGGTGTTTCTGTTTTCACGTTTCAGATGCGCTCCACGGTATACTCCGAAATTACCGGCGCTGCGTCCGGTACGCGGAGTCTTGGGCGTTTGGCATGATACCCGGCCTTTCCCGCGCTGAGCCTGTTTTCGGGCGGAACGGTCTTTGACTTCGATGCGCGACGACGCCTCAGAGGTAAAATCGAGAGTCGACATAGTGGAACTGATAGGAAGTTACGTGCAGCTGCGGCAGGCAGGCAGCTCGTTTGTGGGGCTTTGTCCTTTTCACGCCGAGAAAACGCCGTCCTTTCACGTGTCCCGGGACAGACAGACGTTTCACTGTTTCGGATGCGGCAAGGGCGGGGACGTTTACGTATTCGTCATGGAGATGGAGGGGCTCGGTTTCCGCGAGGCGCTGGAACTGCTGGCGGACAGGGCGGGGGTCAAGCTGAGCCCTTGGGGCGGCGGACGCCCGAAGCCCGAGCCCTCCGGCAAGGGCGCCAGGGAGGCGATGGCCGAGGCGTCCGATTTTTTCAGGAAGTCTCTGGCCGGCCCCGGCGGTGAAGCCGCAAGGAGCTACCTCGCCCGCAGAAACATCACCGGCGAGGATATATCCCGGTTCGGCCTGGGGTGGGCGCCTCAGTCGTGGAACGCCCTGTCGGGACATCTCGAATCGTGCGGGTTTCCCCCGGACGAGATATACGCGGCGGGACTTACGGCCAGGGGCGAACGGGGCGCCTACGACCGTTTCAGGGGGAGGATAATATTCCCCGTCAACGACGAGAACGGCCGCATCGCGGCCTTCGGAGGCAGGCTCATTGACGGGGAGGGCGCGAAGTACATCAACAGCCCCGAAGGACCTATCTTCAACAAGCGCAGGACGCTCTATCTGATGGACATGGCGAAACGCTCCGTGAGGGAGCGGGGCAGGGCGATACTGATGGAGGGCTACATGGACGCTATTCGGGCCCATATAGCCGGATTTACCGAGACCGTCGCCTCCCTTGGCACGTCTTTGACCGAAGAGCAGGCCGAACTGATAAAACGCTTTTCCGACCTCTGCTATATATCCTACGACGCGGACGGCGCGGGACAGGCCGCGTCTATCCGCGGAATGTACATACTCCAGCGGCACGGCGTCGACGTGCGCGTGGTCATGCTTCCGGAGGGCAGGGACCCGGACGACGTCATGTCCTCGGGAGGGGCGGGCGCGTTCGAGCCCCTGCTTGAGCGCGCCGTTCCTCTGCCCCTTTACCACGCCCTCATAAAAAGACGCGACTTTCACGAGCCGGGCAGGGCGCAAGGCGCCCGGGACGAGGTGTTCGGCGGTCTCGCCTCTCTTCCGGCGCTGGATGTGGAAGTACATCTGCCCGGGATAGCGCGTGTTTTCGGGGTGCTGGAACATGACCTCAGGCGCGAGATAAACGCCCGGAGATCGAACGCCCCCTCCGGCGCGCTGAAAAATAAAAAAAACGGCGGGGAAGGTATTTCGGACCACTCGGACGTATATATATATAACAGGGCGCGAGGCAGGGCAGCCGACCTGGAGTGCGCGTTCTGCAGTCTTTTGTGGCGCGGCCGGGAGCTTCGTTCCGACTGGAAGTGCGAAGAGCTCATCGCGTACTTCGCGGACGAGACCGCTTTGAGTATAGTGTCGGCGCTCCTTTCGGGGAGTTCCCCCGAGGAGCTGGAGACGATGTGGCAGCAGACGGGAGAGTCCCGTCCGCTGGAATGTATCGCCCGGGGGGACGCGGTCCTGGAGTCGGGGAACCTGGGCGTCCGGCACGCCGAGGCTCTCTTGGAGGATATCAGGAGGAACGCGGCGCAAAGACGCGTAGATGAACTCCAGCCGATGGTCATACGGGGAGAGGCTTCTTCGGGGGATACGGCGGAATACCACGATCTCGTGAAGAAATTGAAAGCGCCGAGGGACCACCGGTTTTTTGGCGGAAAGGAGAGATAGCATGGACGAAAACGACGCTGTTTTAGGCGAACTCGAGGGTCAGGCCGTCGAGGACGAGACCGTCGGCAT
Organism: Synergistaceae bacterium; assembly: GCA_031271065.1. Classification (GTDB taxonomy): domain Bacteria; phylum Synergistota; class Synergistia; order Synergistales; family Synergistaceae; genus JAIRKI01. Next base: position 3,061 of record JAISWP010000044.1, on the reverse strand, counting down.
CGACGAGTCCCCTCGCGATATTCACAGTATAGATGAACCTATAGAGGACGACGCCCTCGACCCGGCGATCAGCGCGGTGCCGCCGGAGATGCCCGTCGAGGAGATGATGGATTATATCGACAGCATAAAGGACCTGCTGCACACCGGGCGTGAAAAGGGTTTCGTCACGTATGAGGAGATCGAAAAAAGGCTGCCGAAGGAGATACTGTCGCCGGAGGTGCTGGACAACATCTACCTCAACATAATGGAGCTCGGAATCGACGTGGTGGACGAGCCCAAGGATAAGGACGAGATAGACGACGACACGGTGCAGCTCTTATCCGGCAAGGACGACGCCGCGCTCGAGGAACTGCCGCTGTCGGACCCTGTCAGAATGTATCTGCGGGAGATCGGCAAGATAGCGCTTCTGACCGCCGACGAAGAGGTCGAACTGGCGAAGGGGGTCGAGGCCGGGGATCTCACCGCCAAAGCCCACCTAGTCGACGCGAACCTGCGGCTCGTGGTCAGCATAGCCAAAAAATACATAGGCCGAGGCATGCTGTTTCTGGACCTGATCCAGGAGGGCAATCTGGGCCTGATACGGGCCGTCGAGAAGTTCGATTATCAGAAGGGCTTCAAGTTCAGCACCTACGCCACCTGGTGGATAAGGCAGGCCATAACGAGGGCCATCGCGGACCAGGCCCGCACGATCAGAATACCGGTTCACATGGTGGAGACCATAAACAAGCTCATCCGCATATCGCGGCAGCTCGTGCAGAGATTGGGGCGCGAGCCCACCGCCGATGAGATCGCGTCGGAGATGGAGATATCCTCCGAGCGCGTGGAGGAAATACAGCGCATCGCCCAGGAGCCGGTGTCCCTGGAGACTCCGATAGGAGAGGAAGAGGACAACCAGCTGGGGGATTTCCTGGAGGACAAGGAGATGCCCAACCCCGAGGAAGTGGCGGCAAGCCTCATCCTGAGGGAACAGCTGGAGGAGATGCTGGCGGACCTAGGCGAACGGGAGAGGGAGGTGCTGCGTCTGAGGTTCGGACTGGAAGACGGACACGCCCATACCCTCGAGGACGTCGGAAAGCGCTTCGGCGTGACTAGAGAACGCATCAGGCAGATCGAGGCGAAGGCCCTGCGCAAGCTCCGTCACCCCAGCAGGAGCAGGCGTCTCAAGGATTTTCTCGACTGACGCGGACGCTCCATGCGAATAGACAGGTTTTTAAAACTTTCGCGTCTGGTGAAACGGCGCGCCGCCGCCGCCGAAATGGTTGACGTGGGGGCCGTGAGGCTCAATGGAAGGACAGTCAGGCCCGCCGCCGGCGTGAAACCCGGCGACGCCATAGAGATAGCTTTCCCCCGCCGGATGCTGTCGGTGGAGGTGATCACCGACGACGAAACTGCGCTCAAGCGCGGAGCGGTTTCTTTTCGGGTGACGTCAGACCGCCCCCTGACGACGGACGAGAGGCCCTGGTAAGGAGTCCCGCGGCATTTCCTGCCCGGCGCGGTCGAGTTATGGCACGGATGTGTCTTTATTTTGAAACAGAAATAAAATTATAGCAAAGAATGAAAGAGGTGCTGCGCAATGAGTGAGATAGTAGGAGTACATGGACGTGAGATACTGGATTCGAGAGGCAATCCGACAGTCGAGGTCGAGGTATGGCTCGACTGCGGGATAGTGGAGCGCGCGGCGGTTCCCAGCGGAGCCTCGACCGGCTCTTTCGAGGCCGTCGAGCTTCGCGACGGCGGGCCCCGTTACGGCGGCAAAGGGGTCCTCAAGGCCGCCGAGAACGTCAGCAAACTCATCGAGCCCGAACTGCTGGGACTGGACCCGACTGATCAGGCCGAGATAGACGGCCGCATGATAAAACTCGACGGCACGGACAACAAGGGCAGGCTCGGGGCGAACGCCATTTTGGGAGTCTCCCTGGCCGTGGCCCGCGCCGCGGCACAGGAGCACGATCTTCCCCTCTGGGCGTATCTGGGAGGTCTCGGTCCCTATTCGCTTCCGACTCCGCTCATGAACGTCGTCAACGGCGGCGCTCACGCCGACAACAACCTGGATTTTCAGGAGTGCATGCTCGTTCCCCACGGAGCGTCCTCTTTCGCCGAGGCTCTCCGCATGGGGGCAGAGACGTACCACGCGCTCAAGAACATTCTCAAAAAATCCGGACACCCGACCGCCATAGGGGACGAGGGGGGATTCGCCCCGAACTTCAAGACGAATTCCGAGGCGTTCAAGTACCTGACCGACGCCATATCCGAGGCCGGATACGAGCCTGGAAAACAGATCAGCCTAGCCATGGACGTGGCGGCGACCGAGTTCTACCGCGACGGTGTATATGACCTCGCGGGAGAGGGGCGCAAGCTGAATGCCGGCGAACTGGCGGATTACTACGACGACATCTGCTCGAAGTTCCCAATCGTGAGCATTGAGGACGGCATGTCGGAGGAGGACTGGGACGGCTGGGCCCTTTTGACGAAGAAACTCGGAGGCAGGATTCAGCTTGTGGGGGATGATCTTTTCGTCACGAATCCGGTGCGTTTCGAACGGGGCATAAAGGACGGGGTCGGCAGCGCGATTTTAGTGAAACTCAACCAGATAGGCAGTCTCACCGAGACTCTGAAGGTCATATCCATGGCGAAGGTCTCCGGGTACAGTGCTGTCATCTCGCACCGTTCCGGCGAGACCTCGGACTCGTTCATAGCGGATCTCGCAGTGGGCACGTCCGCCGGTCAGATCAAGACGGGAGCTCCCGCGCGCACCGACAGGGTCGCGAAATACAACCAGCTCCTGCGCATAGAGGAAGCTCTGGGCGGGAACGCGGTTTACGCGGGATTGTCCGGCGTCCGCTGCTCCAAATAGGGGTTTGGAAATATGAAAAAAATCGTTTCCGCAAAAGACGCTCCCGCCGCGGTGGGCCCGTACAGCCAGGCGGTATGGGCGGGCGATCTTCTGTACTGTTCGGGGCAGCTGGGGCTCGATCCTAAGACTGGAGCTCTGGCGGGACCGGATGTAGTCTCCCAGGCTGTCCAGGCGCTCGAAAACGTGAAGGCGATTCTCGCCTCCCAG
>JAISWP010000211.1 GCA_031271065.1 Synergistaceae bacterium | reverse complement strand
ACTCTTTTTATAAAACACTCGAAAGCACCCGTTACCTATCTGGTGGTAAAAGACAGAGTGCTGTGCCACAATCCCGTCGGGGCGCTCTACACGGCCAATTCATACTATAACCGGCTTCTAAAACCCGAATTGCTGAAACAGCGCAGATAAGCGACCGATTTTGCCCGAAATACCGGCAAATAAAAATATAAACCAATATTAATTTTCAACTAAAAAATCAATGATCATCATTTGGTGATATAATAGGCCTGTCAGACGTTATTTCTGCCCTATTTACCGCGCTCGGGACGCGGAGGACATCAAGCGGCCCTCTTTTGCAGTTCCTGAGGGTTTATTAGCGTAAACGGCGCGCGCAGTCAGGAGCGAGATAAAATGCACGATCTTAACGCCTGCCTCTTGGAAATCGGCATAGGATCAGTCTGTTTTTTATTGGGGTACGCGGCCGTTATGTCTGTATCAGGAAGAAAACGGCGGTCTTTAAGGTTCAGGCTGCTGGTCTTTATCGGTTTTGCGGCCGTCTCCCAGGCGCTCATCGCCATGAGCACCGTCAGAGACATGCTGAATATAGACGGTTTCCCGCATGAATCGGCCAGGGGCAATTTTATACTAATCGCGGGAATGATGGTCCTGGCCGCCTATTTCCTGTCGATCTCGCCCGCTCTGGCCGCCAGGTTTCTGATATTCAAAAAAAGCCTTCACACGGCAATAGCCGCCGTATGCTCGCTGATAGCGTTTGCGGCTATGATGAAGATTTTTCTGGCTTGCGCCGGCGCTGTCGCGGCGACCTGGTTTTACGTGCTGCGCGCCAACAGCGACGATTCCCGCGATCTGGAGCGAAGCGCCGCGTAAGTCACGCGGCACGGCTATAAACGCGTCTGTCAGGGGCAGGGCTGTTCTGCTTTGTCCAATGCCGTGTTCCTGAAATATATCATAAGATCGGCGGACACCATCACTGCGTTCAGGATATAGGGTATCAGCAGGAAACCGGCGGATCCTTCCGAGATTATCACTTTCGTTATGCCCGCGGCGTAACCGGACAGTATTATCAGCAAAAAGAACAGACTTTTGCCTTTGGCGGTGCGGCTTCTCCACGATTTTGCGATCGATGCCGGCCATGCCGCGCCGAAACAGAATATCATCACCATTTCAAGTATTCCTGCTGCGTCCATATAACTTCAAACCCCCGCGAAATGATCCGCCCGTCACTCTTCGCTCTCTGGACCGTTCAACTCCAAGAACTCCGTGCTTTCCGGCTCCGGCATCTTAGTGACGTCCTTCAATCTGCGTATGATCTTCCTCGACCTGGTTCCCACCAGTTTTTCAAGTTCGTCGTTGGCTTGGTCGATCCTGCTCTGAGCCTGCTTCAGCACGGACTCGAACTTCTCGAACTCAGTTTTTACCGCGCTCAGTATGCGCCACACCTCGCCGGAACGCTTGTGGATGGCAAGGGTCCGGAAGCCCATCTGGAGGCTGTTCAAAAGCGCGGCCATGGTGGACGGCCCCGCTACGCTGACCCTGTAGCTGCGCTGGATCTCTTCGGTCAGCCCTCTTCTGACGGCCTCGGCGTATAACCCCTCGAACGGCAGGAACATCACGGCGAAATCAGTGGTTGCTGGCGGAACGATGTATTTGCCGCTTATATCCCTGGCAAACTGGTTCAAGGTTTTACGCAGATTCGCGGCCGCGGTCTCCACAGCTCCGGCCTCTCCCAGGTCATAAGCCTCCTGGAGCGAGGCGTATACGTCGGCGGGAAATTTAGCGTCTATCGGCAGATATACCGGGTTCTCGTCGTCTCCCGGAAGCCTGACCGCGTATTCCACGCTGTCCCGGCCCTCCCTTGGGGAATAATTCTTCTCGTACTGCCCCGGGGCGAGTATCTCCTCCAAAATGGCTCCGAGCTGCACCTCTCCCATTATCCCCCTGGTTTTGACGTTGGAAAGTATCTTTTTCAGGTCCCCAACGCCTCTCGCAAGGGTCTGCATCTCCCCCAGCCCTTTATAGACCTGCTCAAGCCGCTCGCTCACCACTTTAAACGATTCCGCTATCCGGCTTTCGAGGGTCTTTTGGAGTTTCTCGTCGACGGTGGAACGCATCTCGTCCAGTTTTTTCGCGCTGTCGCTTTGGATGGACGCCAGCCGTTCCTGAATGGTATTCCGTATTCCGTCCAATTTCTGTTCGTTCTGGATGGAAAAAGAGGCGAGCCTCTCATCGGAGCGCTTTATCGTCTCGGATATCGTGGACGACAATTCAGCCAGCTTCTGATTCTGCATGTCGGTCAGCTGTTTTACAGACGTCTGCTCCGCGTTTACCAGCGCTGTCATGCCGGAAGCCACGGACTCCTGAAAACTTTTCTGTCTGATATCCAGCTGTCCGCTCAGTTCGGTCATCCGTCCGGTCATGCTCTCAGCCGCGAAACGGCCCGACTCGATCAGGGTATCCCCAAGGGCCTTCATGGAGTTCACTATCTGCTGCGACAGTTCAATGCGGAGATTCGCGATCTCCCGGGATGCTGCTTCTCCCGATTCGTCGACGGCCCTCCATATTCCGGAGAGGTCATCCCCGCTCCTTTTCATCCTGGACAGCAAAACTCCGCAGATAAGAAGTGAAGCGGCCCCGGACACGACAGCCGCTGTCAGCAGATAAACCTGCAATTCCGCTGTTCCCAAAGAAAATCCCTCCAATTTGAAAGAATACCCGGCCTGCGGATTGTCCAGCGACAGGGCGAGGGATCCCGTTTCCCTCGCCCCACGCGACGCATTATCTTTACGCCGAATCCCGCCCTGCGGCTAAGCTGTTTCCTCTTCCGCCTGAGGCGCTTCCTCCGCCGGCTTCTCGGTGATATTCAGCTTGGTGTACCGCTTGATACCGGTTCCGGCGGGGATGAGAAGTCCTATTATGACGTTCTCTTTGAGTCCCTGCAGTTCGTCGACCTCTCCCCTTACAGCGGCGGCGGAAAGAATCTGCGCGGTCTGCTGGAAGGATGCGGCCGACAGGAAGCTGTCCGTGGCGAGCGCCGCTTTCGTGACCCCGTGCACGACGGGGCGGCTCTCCGGCGCCTCCCTCAGCCTGCGTATGAAAGATACGCGCTGCACGATCCGTTTGACTTCAGTAGGGGAGGAATGGGGTCTCACGACGATGTGATCGGGATGAGCCTCCACTATCCTCTCCATGATTTCCTGGCTGACCTCGCTGCCGGCGTCGGCCACGATCTTTCCATCCGAGTCCAGGACATCCTCCAGTAGAGTTTTCCCGGAGGCCTTTTCCTTCAGGACCTGCTGGATCAGTTTTTCCTGGGTCAATATCGAACCTTCGAGATCCACCGCCACGATATTCCCCTCGACCAGTCCTTTGACTATTCCTCCGTCGACCATCGCCGGGACGGACTCGAGAGCGTTGCCGTCCTTTCCTATGGCCTGAGAGAGCGGTTTCGCCAAATAGTCTATCAGAATATGATGCATCGCGTCCCGTATATTGATGGTCTCCGTGGTTTTCCACACTTTGACGGATTTGACGAAACCGTCCCTGAGCAGGCTCATGGTATCTTTGGTGAGCGTGGTATCCTTACGCGCCGCTGTCTCGCCGTCCACCACTATGTCCTCTGCAAGATAACGGCTCCCCTCCATCGAGGCAAGCGCTTCGACGTCGCAGACCAGAAGCGGCCGCGGTTTCGATTTGACGACGGAGGACAGGTCCCCCGCGGTCAAAATCCTGCTGGCGGGAATGACAGCCGCGCCTTCCTCACCGAAATCCTCCATCAGCAGGAGCGATTCCAGGGCATGACGGAACGCCGCGTCCCCGACTATCACCCTCAGGTTCTCGCTGCCATCCTGAACGGACAACTCAGAAACGGCCCGCCCGGGAGTGAGGATATCCAGAATTACGCTCTCGCTGAGCGGTATCCCCCTGTATTTATTGGCTAGGTCTCCGACGCCGTTCCCAAGCACATCTGTGAGCGTCTTTCCATCCAGAAACTCGACGGCCTCTTTGGTATAAAGCTCGTTGTCGCGGTTTATTTTGGCGGCTTCCTCGTCGAAGTCATCCTTCCAAACCAGTTCTCCCGCCACGAAGGCGCTGTCGCCCTCCTCGGCCACACGAACCCTGTTCACCGGAGCGACCTTCCTCAGGATGGTCTCTATATGCTTGTCGTTTATCGAAACGCCCTGGGTCCTGTAGACCTCCTGGATTCCGTCCAGAAGATAACGCTGCACCTCCTCCAGCCCCTCGACTTCGAGAAGCTGCTGGGGGTCTTTGTAACCCTCGGTCAGTTCCTGCCCCACATGCACCTCGGCTCCAACCTGAATGTCGCTCTTGAGGCTCTGGGCGGCGGGTACGTTCCAGCTGATACGCTCCTCGGCCCCGTCCTGATTCTCGGTTCCGACTATTATCTTGCGTTTGCCCTCGGTCTCCCTGATCTCCAGGATAACGCCGTCTCTGTCGGCGAGCATCGCGACCTTCTTCGGACGGCGGACCTCAAAGAGCTGCTCTATTCTCGGGAGACCCTGGGTGATGTCCTCGCCGGTAAACTGACGGACGCCTCCGGTGTGGAATGTCCTCATGGTAAGCTGAGTGCCGGGCTCGCCTATGCTCTGAGCGGCCACGACCCCCACCGCCTCGCCCACGGCTATTTTTTTCCTCGTCGCGAGATCCCTTCCGTAGCAGGTGCGGCAGATGCCGTGGCGCAGGCCGCATGTCAGAGGGCTTCTCACCCAGACGGATTTTATTCCGAGATGTTCTATCCTGGAAGCCATTTTGGAGGATATCTCCTCGCCTGACCCCAAAAGCAGCTCCCCGCTCTCGGGATCATACAGGTCTTTCAGCAGTATGCGGCCCGTGAGACGCTCGGAGAGAGAAATTATGACCTTGTCCTCCGCTGTGAGCGGACGGACCTCTATACCATGCGCCGTGCGGCAGTCGTCCTCTGTTATGATGAGATCCTGCGCAACGTCCACCAATCTTCTCGTGAGATAACCGGACTTGGCGGTGCGGAGGGCGGTGTCCGCGAGGCCTTTTCTCGCCCCGTGGGTGGAGATGAAATACTCGAGCATGTTGAGTCCCTCGCGGAAGTTGGCGACGATCGGGTAGTCTATGATGCGGCCCGACGGGTCCGCCATGAGGCCTCTGATGCCGGCCATCTGAGCCACCTGTCCCCTGGTGCCTCGGGCGCCGGAGTCGACCATCATGCGCAGAGGGTTGGACCTCTCCATGTGGTCCATGATGCTGTCCGCGATTTTCCGCCCGGCCTCCGACCAGATGAAGTCCTTCTCCCTCATATATTCCTCGTCGTCCAGGAGACCGAGGTTGTGCTGCTCGGAGAGATCCTCCTCTTTTTCCAGGGAATGATCGACTATCTCTTTTTTCTCATCCGGAACGGTTATGTCTCCTATGCCGAGGCTTATGCCGCTCCTGGTGGACCAGCGGTAGCCGAGGACTTTTATGGAATCGAGCATCGCGACCATCGCGTGCTGCCCTATCCTGTCGTAAGTATCGTCCAAAAGGGAACTGAGGTCCTTCTTGCTGATCGACTTGTTTATGAAGCGCAGCTCCGATGGCAGGGACTGGTTGAAGATGACTCGTCCGGGTGAAGTCTCTATATAGCCCTTCCCGTCGATTTCGCCGGAAGGCAGGCTCCACGCAGCGTCCGCCTTTATCTTTATCTTCGCGTTGATGTGCACCAGATCGTGGTCCAGCGCGGACTGGACGTCGTCCGGGTACATGAAGTACGAGCCTTCGCCCTTCCTTCCGTCCCACATGCTGGTCAGGTAGTATATTCCGAGTAGCATGTCCTGAGTCGGGGTGACAACCGATTTTCCGCTGGCCGGCGACAGCAGGTTGTTCGACGATAGCATGAGTATCCTCGCCTCTGTCTGGGCCTCTATGGAAAGAGGCACGTGAACCGCCATCTGGTCGCCGTCGAAGTCCGCGTTGAACGCGGTGCAGACCAGCGGATGGAGGCGGATGGCCTTGCCTTCTATCAAAACCGGCTCGAAAGCCTGTATGCCAAGTCTGTGGAGGGTCGGCGCCCTGTTCAGCATGACCGGGTGATCCTTTATGATCCCCTCCAGTATCGCCCAGACCTCGTCCCGTCCTCTCTCTATAAAGCGTCTGGCGCTCTTGACGTTGGGCGCCATTCCATTTTCGACGAGTTTGTTCATGACAAAGGGCTTGAAAAGCTCCAGGGCCATCTGTTTCGGCAGACCGCACTGGTATATTTTCAGATTGGGGCCTATGACTATGACCGAACGGCCGGAGTAGTCGACCCGCTTTCCGAGCAGGTTCTGGCGGAAGCGGCCTTTCTTCCCCCTCAGGAGATCAGTGAGGCTCTTGAGCGGCCGGTTGCCGGCCCCCAGCACAGCCTTGCCGCGCCTGCCGTTGTCTATCAGGGCGTCGACGGATTCCTGAAGCATGCGTTTTTCGTTGCGTATGATTATGTCCGGCGCCCGCAGCTCCTGGAGTTTCTTGAGCCTGTTATTTCTGTTTATGACCCTCCTGTAGAGATCGTTCAGGTCGCTGGTGGCGAAACGACCTCCGTCGAGCTGCACCATGGGACGCAGGTCCGGAGGAATGACGGGAAGCACGGAGAGCACCATCCATTCCGGACGGGACGAACTCTTGCGGAAATCCTCGGCTATCTGAAGGCGTTTTACCAGCTTGCGCTTCTTCTGCCCCGAACTCTCGGCTATCTCCTCCCTGAGAGTGCTGACGAGGTCTGCCAGGTCTATCTTCTGCAGAAGGGAGTAGACTCCTTCGGCACCTATGCCGGCGGAGAAACCCTTGTCGTACGCCGTGCAGAGACGCTCCTCACGCTCCAGTATGATCTCCGAGCGCTGAAACAGCGAATCTCCCCTGTCTATCACTATGGAGCAGGGATCTTCCACTGTCTCGGTCTCCGGCTGTGAGGTGAAACGGCCGGGATATTTCTGCTGATAGAGTTTGTTCTCGCTCTCGGATATCACGTCGTTCTTGCTGAACGGGAGATGGACCGCAGATGTCACGAGGTACGCGGGGTGATTCTGTATGCTCGCCTGCACAAACTCGGCGCCGGGCGTCAGTTCCTTTTTCGCCGCCAGCTGGTTTTCAG
>JAISWP010000192.1 GCA_031271065.1 Synergistaceae bacterium | reverse complement strand
GCCTACCCTCACGTCTATCATAAAAAAATCAGCCTCCCTGAAATCAAAATAAAATCAAAAAACCGCCCCGCGCCGTCAATCGGCAGAGACACCGCCGATATCGGCCATCGGATATGATATGGCGTCAATGCTGTCGATCAGCAGGGAATCCGCCGGCCTGCCCTCTATCTCCTCGCCGAGCCTGAGGCTCGTAACGACGGCGCGCCCCACCACAGCCCTGCCGCCTGCGACCCTCACCCCCCAGGTGTTGTGGAACACCACCGGTTCCCCGTCGCTGAGCCCGAGATACAGCATTATATGCCCCGGCATGTGGATGAGCGTCGCGAACGGTATGCCTTTCGACGCTATTATGCCTCCGCGTTCGCTCGAGAGGGTGTTTCTGAGCGGTATCCGCGCCCCGGTCATCGTCTGATTGCCCGAATTGCGCGGCAGCCATACGCCGAATACCGTGAAATAATCTCTGACGGCGGCGCTGCAATCTCTGAATCCCATCGCGCCGCCCCAGCCGTACGGCTCCCCCATCATCTGATCGACTACGGACGCGGCGCTGCGGGGGGTGAAAGGCAGAGGAAATTCAGCAGCCTCCCCGTCTGCGGGGACGAACTTCCAGAGCGACGCCATGCCTCCCGTTCCGCGCTCCGGCAGAAGCAGCGCCCCATCCTCCTGCGGAAGGACCGCGCCCAATTTCACATTATAGAGAAATTTCCCGTCTTTGCCGGTAACCCTCATATTGTCCGCGAGGACGACTGCGTGAGGGGAGTACCGGTACGTCTCCATGAAATCGTCGTCGGCCATAGCGACGGTTCCCGCCCGCACCCACCCTACGACCGAGCCGGTGGCGATGAAAAACCAGTCAGAATCCTTCGAGGAAGCGAACACCGCGGCCGGCTCGCCCGGCTTGATGGTGGAATTCTGGAGCACGTCCAGTTTCAGCCTGCCTCCCGCGCCGGACGCCGCGGCTTTCGATTCGTAAAGCCCGGATGCCAGCGGAAGCACGCGAACGTCCCCGGGAGTGACCGCCACGGCTGGACGGGGCTTCACCTCCGGGTCTATGAACGCGTTGGCCCGAAGGGCCTCCATGGCTTTGCGCGGGAATTCCGAGCCGTCCGATGAATAATATTTCTTTTTATAAATGGACGCGTGGAACTGGAATATCTCCTCGAAAGTGAAGCCGAGATACGAGAAATCGTCGTTATACCACGGCGCGAAGTGATTTCTCAGATACTCCTCCGCGTAGACGACCTGATTTACATAGTCGGCTATGGGGTCGTCCGGCGCTATTGGCAGATAGGCGGAGCCGCTCTGGGGAAAACGCTCCAGGTCCGCGAACTTCCTCGCAGCCGCATCCGCGGGAGTGACGGCGAACGCCGCGAAAAAAAATATAATCACCGATAACGCAGGAAAATTACAGTTCAAATCAACACTCTCCATTCGATCGGCCTGCGCCGATTATATTCCATATTCTTTGACCGCGCTCACGAGCCGGGACGAGAGATACGTGTGACGCCGGCTCGTTCTGTCGCTGCGCACTGCCATTGCGAGCGCGCGCCTGGAACCGATCAGCACCGCCAGCTCCTTTGCCCTCGTTATGCCTGTGTAAATCAGATTTCTCTGCAGCAGCACATAATGCTGCATGTGCACTGGTATGATCACGGCCGGATACTCCGAACCCTGGGATTTATGTATCGACACGGCGTAAGCGTGGACCAGGCTGTCCAGATCCGAGAGCTCGTACATCTCCTCGCGCTCGTCGAACATCACGCCTATCAGTTTTGCCAAGACGTCCGCCTTCGAGACGAAACCTATGTCGCCGTTGTAGACCTCCCTGTCGTAGTCGTTGTGTATCTGCATCACCTTATCCCCGGGCTGGTAAATCCTCCCGGCGGCGCTCAGGGCATCCCCGCGTCCCGGGTTGAGCTCTTTTCTCAGCACCGCGTTGAGGTTCTCCGAGCCGAGCGCCCCTTTGCGCATGGGAGTGAGCACCTGCACGTCTTTTACCGGATCTAGGCCGAAACGTTCCGGTATCCGCTCCCTGACGAGGGTGAGGATCATTTCGACGCACTTGCCGGCGTCCTCCTGCTCCACAAAATAGAAGTCGCGCAGCGCCCTTCCGCCCTCCGTTTCCGGCATCATCCCCGCGTTCACCCTGTGGGCATTCACTATTATCCCGCTGTCGCGGGCCTGGCGGAATATCACGTTCAGTTCTGCGACTGGTATCTTTCCGCTCGAGATCAGGTCTTTCAGCACGCTGCCCGGTCCGACAGAGGGGAGCTGATTCGCGTCGCCAACGAGGATGAGATGCGACTCCGGAGCGAGCGCGTCGAGCAGCCTGTACATGATATGGATGTCTATCATCGAAACCTCGTCCACTATGAGCAGATCGCACTTCAGGGGAGAATCTTCGCCGCGGGCGAAATCGCTTCCGTTCGACTCGAGCAGTCTGTGGATGGTCATGGCGTCATGTCCGGTCGCTTCGGTCATGCGCTTCGCGGCCCGCCCCGTCGGAGCTGCGAGCCTGACGCAGAGCCCGCGCCCGGCCATTATGCCTATTACGGCCCGTATGAGCGTCGTCTTTCCGGTCCCAGGGCCGCCGGTGATGATGAGGACTTTCGAACTCAGCGCCATGCCGAGGGCTGACATCTGGCTCTCCGAGAGCTCTATTCCCATGACGTCCCTGGCCCATACGGCCGCTGCGTCCGCGTCGAGCCCCGAATAGCCCGACGCTTCGTCGGACCCCGGGGACGGTCTCATCAGCCGGGCAAGTTTACTCGCAGCCCTCGTCTCAAAGAAGTAATAAGACGGAAGATACACCGCCCGGACGTCGTCCCCGTCCACTGAGACGATATCCTGGGCGAGGCCGCCCGCGGCGATTGCCCTGGCTGCCGCTGCGTCCGCCTGATCTTCCCTTACTTTCAGCAGTTCCGCGGCTTTGGCGGACAATTCCCCTCTGGGGGCGTAAACGCTGCCGCCCCGGTTAGTGAGGTCATCCAAGACATATTTCACCCCAGCGTCAAGCCTCATCTCGGAATCATGCTTCACTCCCATCCGGGAGGCCAGTCTGTCGGCGGTGAGAAAACCGATGCCGAATATCTCGTCCGCGAGCCTGTACGGGTTTTCTTTAACGACGCGCATCGCGTCACGTCCGTATTCCTTGAATATTTTAGCGGCGAACGCCGGACTAACCCCATACTCCTGAAGGAAGTACATTACGTCCAGAATTTCCCTCTGGGAATCCCAGGACTGTTTTATCGAGTCCAGCAGCCGCCGCGATACGCCCCTGACCTTCAGCAGAATGTCGGGGTTTTCGTCTATCACGTTCAGCGTGTCCTCCCCGAACATATCGGTCATCCGCGCCGCCATCCTGGGACCTATCCCCTTCACAAGGCCGGACGAGAGATATTTTCTGATCCCTTCGACGCTGGAGGGACGCGCGGTACGGCACGCCGCAAACTGGAACTGTATGCCGAACTTAGGATGCACGGTCCAATTGCCGTACAGCTCCAGTTCTTCGCCGGGCATGTGCCTGCCGCCGGCGCCTACCGCCGCGACGACATCCCCGTCCTCGGACGAGCGGAGCTTATAGACCGAGTAACCGTTCTCCTCGTTATAGTACGTGACCCTTTCCAGGCGGCCGCGTATCGTCTCTATATCGGGCTTCAGCTCGCCTGTCACTACAGGAAACGCTCCACGTATTCCCCTTCGCTGCGTTTGAACACCGGCTTGTAGGGCACAGGCTTCCGTCCGAAGCAGATGCCCATCTGCTCGTAGAAAGAGACCATTTCGAGGCTGACGTATCTCTGCCTTATCGCCTCTTTCGTGCTCATATACCTTATCTCTCCGTCCACCACTCCGTACACCGTGACGCCTGTCACCCCGTTCAGGAGCAGTATCACGGCGGCGGCACCCACCTCCTTGCCGAAGCTGACGTCGTACGCAGCCGTCGAACCGGAGCGGACCAGATGCCCCGGCGCCACGTCCCGCACCTCTGGAATCTCCAGCACTCCCTCCACATACATGCCGGACGCCTGCATGAATTTTTTTATCTCGGGATCGGCTTTCATCCGCTTCTCGATGGCCTTGCGGACATATTTCGCGGCGCCCTCCAGCTTGATGTGCCCGAACGAGTCGGCGGCGTCGCTGTCGGTGAAGAGCCTGCCGTCCTCTTTCCTTATTCCCTCCGCGACGACTATGCTGTACATTCCGCTGAACACGTCGCTGTTCATTATGCGCCTCGTGTAATGGTGCTTCATGTGCTCGTAGACCACGTCGAAATCCACCGGCACCTCCGGTATCAGGATGCAGTCCGCGTCGGCGGCTATCCCTCCCCGGAAGGCCGTGTGTCCGGCGTAGCGCCCGAACACCTCCACCACCATCACCCTGTTGTGAGTGCGGCCGGTGGTCTTTATGTCCTCGACGATATGTGCTATCTTGTTGACCGCCGAGTCGCCCCCCACCGAATATGTCTGCAGGTCCAGGTCCATGGTCTTGGGCGCGTGCACGCAGGGTATGCCGTTCTCCGCCAGGTCCACGAGAACGCTGCCCGTGTCGTCGCCGCCAGAGATCACGAGTCCTCCTATGCTGAACTTTTTAAGGCCCTCGGATATCTGCCTGTATTTATCGGGATTGGATATTTTGGAAATTTTCACACGGGAATGCCCCGCCTCGGAGCCGGCGAAAGAAGAATTGACATGATCCACGCGCTCCTCGTCGAGCTCCGTCAGATGATCGAGGTTGACCAGATTGTAGAGTCCCGCGTAACCGTTGGGTATTATGTACGCGCCGATATCGCTGGCAATGGCCGCCCTGGCGGCTCCCCTCACTACGGCGTTCAGCCCGCCGCAGTCGCCTCCCGAAGTGATTATTCCTATGTTCGTTATCTTTCCGCCCATATTTGATTTCCCCTCCGTTACGATAATTGCGAGACCTCTTTTTTAATGTTCATATAAGTATAATATAACCTGTCGGCGAATTATTCCAGCGCATGACGCCGGAGAACCCCGACGCCGGTTTAACTGCTATGATCCCCTCGCCGGTCGCAGTCCGGCTGAAAGGATGGGATACGGATGAACGGAAAGACTCTCATGATAGCAAGAGGCGCTCTTATAGCGGCGATGTACGCCGCGGTGACGCTCATATTTCTCCCTGTATCCTACGGCCCGGTCCAGTTTCGCATTTCCGAGGCGCTGACGCTGCTGCCCTGTCTCTGGCCGGAAGCGATCCCCGGGCTTTTCGCAGGATGTCTCATAGCGAACCTCATTGGGGGCATGGGGCCCTGGGACGTGATTTTGGGCAGCGCCGCCACGCTTTCCGCCGGAGTCCTGACTTATCTCGCACCGAACCGGATACTGGCGGCATCAGCCCCGGTAGCGGTCAACGCTCTGATCGTGGGATGGTACCTGTCCTTTCTCACAAATATGCCCGTTTACCTCTCCGTGCTCTACGTGGCCTGCGGCGAGGCGGTCGCCTGCTACGCGCTGGGGCTGCCTCTCATACGCTTTTTAGAACACATTGAATCGATAAAAACTGTAAAAAATAAATAAATTTTTTGACAGCCTCTTGCTAATATCGATAAAATAGGCGAAACTATCAGCGCAGATATTTATTGCGTATCAGTACTGCGTTTTGCCATGCGGAAGAGGGAATAATTGTTGAAGCGATCGTTCAAGACGAGGCTCAGGCAGTTATGGGTGCCGGCTGAGTTCCGCCTCCCGGAGCCAGAATTCACGAAAGAACAGCTGGACCTTCTCGAGGAGCTGATACAGCTCATAACTCCCACGCTCTCCAAAGCGGAGAGCGTCACGAGGGACGGCAGACTGCAGATGGCTAACTTCCTTGTCGACCTCGGCACGGGAATATGGCGCATCCGCCGCAAGATAGAGGGCATGTCGAGAATGCCCAAGGAGATACGGGACGCCCTCTACTCCCTTGAAAGCATGTGGATGTCAATGTCCGAGGGCGGCGTCGAGATAGCCGACCATATAGGGACCATACCTTCCATGCGGGAGGCCAAGGTGGTGGAGGTCAGGGAGATACCGAACCTCCCGCGCCAGCAGGTCATAGACGCCATAAAACCGACCATCCTTTTAAAGGGAGAAGTAGTCCAGCTCGGCGAAGTCATAATGGGCAAGCCGGCCCAGCCGTCCGGAACCCAGGCGGCAGTTTTTCCCGTCAGTTCCGGCGTTTCGGAGAAAACGGCCCCGGAAACGCCGGAGGCAGATGGGGCGGAAACGCGGAGCGCGGAATATCCCCCTGAATACAGGACTGAGGACGCGCCGCCCGAGGAATATGACGACGTCCAGTCCAGCCATGAAGTGGAAACACTCACTATGGAGCCTCCGAGAGTGTGGACGCCGGACGAATCCCAGGTCACGCACGAGGGCGGAGTCATTCCCGCCGAAAACCCGGATGAGAACAGGCCGCTGAAGGAAACGGCCGACGGAGGCTTGCACACGCAGGAAACCGGAGAGGACACGCCTGAGAGCGGACCGGAAATTCCCCGCGAGGACGCCGCTTTCTTTTCAGAAGAGACAGAAGAACCGGCGGAGCCGGAGACTGCGCCGGCATCCGCGGCGGATGCCGGTGAAACGCCGGGTGAGACCGGCCAGGCAGAGACCGCCGCCTCCGCAAAGACGCCCGAAAAAGCGAAACCAGCCGCTCGGAAGACCAGACGAAAGCCCGCAGGAACCGGGACGACGGAAACGGGGACTAAGAGGACGGCCCGCAGGAAAAAAGAGGAAGCCGTTCCGAAGGAACCGGCGGAAGAACAGGACGCGGACCCGGAAGCCGCCGGCAGGGCGGAGAAACCGGCGCCAAAGCCGAAAGCGAAGCCCAGAAGCACCAGACGCCGAGGCCTTGGCAGGAGTCCCCTGGAGGACGGCGCCGTAACCGTCCCGGCAGACGAGGAGGAGGTATAGAGCGTTGGTGGAACACGCAAGACATCATCAGGTCCCGCTGAATGCCAGCTCGCCCGCCCCGGACAGCGCCGGACTCGGTTCTCATACCGAGGAACTCATGGAAGGCATGGAGAAGGTGGAGGCCATCACCTCTCTTGTGGAATCGACAATAATCTGGAGGGCTCAGTATATAGCTTGGAACGTCGATATATTCCAGGCCGAATCCCTCCTTTTCCGGCTGATTTTCAAAGAAGGCTCACAGAATCCTCAGGCAATGGATCTGCTGGCCCGCATATATTTCCAGCAGAGCAAGTACGAGAAGGCCCGCGACCTGTGGAACAAGGCCCTCGCGCTGCAGCCCGGCAATCCGGCGCTCAGGAGGACGGCTTTCGCGATGCAGAACATCGCGTCTTCCCCTACCTCCGCGGTGCGCAGGCATAAATTCGGCGTGTTCCTGAACTGCCTGCTCATTTTGCTGGTGTTATGCGTGACAGGGCTCGGAGCGGCCAGAGGTTACGACGCTCTGATGAAATGGGCGGACGGCCCGATCGCCGTGCAGAACCTGAGCGGACGTTTCCACTACGCGTACGATTCCGTAACGGAGAACATGGTCTATGTTCCGTCCGCTGCCACGGTGGAGGCGGAGAGGACCGGCATCGTCACCGACAGCCCGGACATGGACGACGTGGGCGAAGGCGCCTACAGCATAGGCTTCACCCGCAGGAAGGCGGC
>JAISWP010000236.1 GCA_031271065.1 Synergistaceae bacterium | reverse complement strand
AGATTATTTTTTAGAAAAAAGAGGGAAAATTGAGTATGATCTCATAAAAAACTTGACTGGAACATGGTTTATGTGCATAATTACTGAGGCGCAGTTATTTGACTGCCCGCGAGGCGGGAGTCTAACACACCTACGGAGGTGAAGTGAGAGTGACGAAGGCGGAGTTATCAAATGAAGTGGCCGCTGCGGTAGAAGGACTGACCAAGAAGAAAGCGGCGGAAGTTGTGGACGCGGTTTTCCATGCGATCCAGGTCTCACTGTCTAAGGGAGAGAAGATCCAGGCGGTGGGTTTTGGTACGTTCGAGGTGCAGCATCGTTCTGCCCGCAAAGGGCGCAACCCCCAGAACCCCAAGCAGGAGATCAATATCCCCGCGAAGAAGGTTCCCGTTTTCCGTGCAGGCAAGGCCCTCAAGGACGCGGTCAATACCAGTTCTAAAAAGAAATAGCTTCTTAAAAGAAATATTTTTATGAAAAGCGGCCCCCGAGAGGTGAGTCGCTTTTTTTATGCCCGGTCATCACAGATATTACGATTATTTTTTTATGAAAAACAATTCGTTTTATCCTTGTATCTGTTCAGAACGCGTATATTCGTGTATCCTAGTGTAAGGGACGCTGTAAAATTCTAATAAGGCGGTTTCGAGGGGTGCTTAGGGGCGGAGCGGAGGCTTGTCGTCCTGGTGGGGACGTTTAAACGGAGGTCACTCGGTTTTAGGGATAAATTCTAATGCTCGGGAGGATTATGTCAGATGATCATTATGGCCCTGAGTCCATATTACGATCACACGAAAGCGGCGCTTTACGACAACTATGACCTCCTCTGGAGCGAAAATCAGCGTTATACTTCGTCTGATCTCGAGATGTATCCGTCGCTGGCGGAGCAGGAGGAGTTCAGGAGCAATAAGCTGAGGGAGATGCTCGAGTCCAGAAAAGAACAAATTTCCTGTATCGGGGCCTTTGTCTCGGTCGGGGGGATGCTCCATCCTCTGGAGGGCGGAGTATATCAGATCAGCGTGGAGATGGTGGACGACCTCCTTTCCGGCAAGTACGGGGAGAGTCCGATGAATCTGGGGGCCCCGATGGCCCTCCGGATGTCCAACGCCGCTGGGTCCAGATACGCGCTGGTGGTCGATCCTCCCACGGTCGACGAGATGTCGGGCATAGCCCACATGACCGGATTGCCGGAGATACGCAGGAAGTCTGTCTTTCACGCCCTGAGCCACAAAGCGGCCGCCGCCAGGGAAGCGTCGAAGCTAGGCAGGCATCCGTCCGACTGCAGTTTCATAATCTGCAACATGGACACGACCATATCTATCGCGGCTCACTCGAAAGGACGCGTCATAGAGGTGAACGACATCATCAACGCCTCCGGGCCGATGTCCCCCAGGCAGATCGGGGACCTCCCGCCGCTTCAGCTGGCGGAGTTATGCTATTCTGGAAAGTACTCGCTGGAGGAGCTGCGCATCAGGATCACCGGGGCCGGGGGATTCGTGGCGCACCTGGGCACCGACGATTTCGACGAGATAGTGCGCCGCGTCAGATTCGGGGACAGGCGGTTCCAGTCGGTATTCGATTCGTTCATGCACCAGATGGTCAAACACGTGGGAGCAGCGGCGGGAGTGCTCGACGGCAAAGCCGACCGCATAATCCTCACGGGGGTGCTGGCGTCGAACGAATACTTCACGGGGCTGCTCTCCGAAAGGGTGAAGTGGATAGCGCCGGTCGTATCCTATCCGGGCAGAGACGACATGCCGGCTCTGATCGACGGGGTCATGCGCGTTATGACGGGGCTCGAAGAGGTGAAAACATACGTGTGACCTCGGCTTCGTCCTGTCGGATACGCGCCGCCGGGCGTAATTTGTGCCGGAAACCCCGCGACCTGCGAATCAGACGCATGTTACGGGGTTTTTGCTTACGGCGCTTTGCATTATAATCGTGTTGAATTTTTCTGCTAACGGAGTAGTTTGCAGATATTCGGCCTGAGTTTGGCATAATGAGGCTGCGAATGGAGGAGAGGCCGTGTTCGAATTTCATGGACGCTCCGTCGTTTTTCAGCGGCAGGAGGCTCGCGGTCATAATCACGGCGGACAAGACGCGGAAAAAACTCGGGAGCGGCTGAAATGAGGATATACAGGGCTCTCAATTACAGCGACATGAGCAGGAAAGCCGCGAATATACTGTCCGCTCAGGTCATTCTGAAACCTCACTGTGTGCTGGGGCTGGCGACTGGTTCAAGCCCGCTGGGGGTTTACCGTCAGCTGATAGAGTGGTACAAAAAGGGAGATATCGACTTTTCCGAGGTGACCACGATCAACCTCGACGAGTACGCGGGTATTTCGAAGGACGACCCTCACAGTTACCGCTATTTCATGAAAGAGAATTTCTGGAGCCATGTGAATATCGATCCGGACAGGATCAACATACCGGACGGGACCCAGACCGAGGAGGAGGATGAGTGTATACGCTACGATCGGGTCATAGCTTCCTCCGGGGGAATAGACATGCAGCTTCTGGGGCTTGGGCGGAACGGACACATCGGCTTCAACGAGCCGGGAGGGGCTTTCGACAAGGACACCCACTGCGTATCCCTGACGGAAAGCACCATAGAGGCCAACAAGCGTTTTTTCGAAAGGGAGGATGATGTCCCCCGCAAGGCCTATACTATGGGCATAAGATCGATAATGCAGGCCCGGAGGATATTGGTCATAGCGAGCGGGGCCCGCAAAGCCGGGATAGTCAGGGAGGCGTTTTTCGGGCCTGTGACGCCGATGGTGCCGGCTTCCGTGCTGCAGCTTCACAACAATGTCACGCTGGTGGGGGACGAAGGAGCCCTCTCCATGATTTGAGCGTGGACGGGGAGAACCGCAGATGATAATCAGAGGCGCAAAGGTATGGGGGGAAAAAGCGTTCGTGCGGCGCGACGTCTGCACGGAGGGAATTTATATATCGTCCCGGGGCGGCGGGGTTGTCCTTCAGCGGCCTGAGTCTTACGCCATTCCAGGCTTGATAGATATTCACACCCACGGATGCATGGGGCTTGATTACACGGCCTGCTCCGCCGAAGATATGCGGGCCGCCGCCGAGTATGAGGCGTCCCGGGGGGTGACCGCGCTCTGTCCCGCTACGCTCACGCTGCCGGAGGAAACGCTGGGCAAAGCCTGCGGCGAGATTGCACGGGCTTCGTCTCCGAGAGGGGCCGCCATCGTCGGGATCAATATGGAGGGGCCTTTTATCTCCCCGCGCAGATTGGGGGCGCAGAACCCGGACTACGTGAGGCGCCCGGACATATCTCTTTTCAGGGCCCTCCAGCGCGCGTCAGGAGGAATGATAAAACTGCTGGATATAGCGCCGGAACTGGAGGGCGCGATGGAGGTCATCGAAGAGGCGAGCCGTGAGGCGGTCGTCTCCATAGCCCATACTGCCGCCGGCTATGAGATCGCCAGCGAGGCTTTTGCCCGGGGGGCCTCTCACGTCACCCACCTTTACAACGCCATGCCTCCGCTGCACCACAGGGAGCCCGGCGTCGTCGGAGCCGCGTTCGACGCGCCCGGTGTCAGAGTGGAGCTTATATGCGACGGGGTGCACGTTCATCCCTCGGTCGTCCGCGCTACGTTTAGGATGTTCGGCGAGGACAGGGTGGTTATGGTGAGCGACAGCATGATGGCAGCCGGCCTCGCGGACGGGGAATACGAACTCGGAGGCATGCCGGTCAGAGTCTCCGATAATAGAGCCGTTCTCGTCAGGGACGGAGCGATAGCGGGTTCTGTGACGGATCTGATGGGGTGCATGGTGACCGCCGTGAAGGATATGGGCATACCCCTTCACGCCGCGGTGAAGTGCGCGTCGTACAATCCCGCCGCGGCGCTCGGAATATCCGCGGAGCGCGGTTCTCTCGAGCCGGGGCGCACAGCGGATATCGTAATACTGGACGAGGCTCTGAATGTCACGGACGTGATCCTTCGGGGCGAACACATCGTGGTAAAATAATTAAGATCATGGCGGATAACAGGAAGCAGGATAAGCGGACAGCGCCGGGTTCCGCTGCAAACGTCAGAAAGACGAACGCGGCAAGACGCCTCGACGAGCTGGGCGTGGCGTATGAACTGCTGAGTTTCGAGGCCGATGAGGACGATCTTTCCGCCGAACGCGCCGCCATAAGCGCCGGCATGGCCCCGGAGGTCGTCTATAAGACGCTCGTGGTTCGCGGAGACAGGACCGGTGTGATGGAAGCCTGCATACCCGCCGGGACGGAACTCGATCTCAAGGCCCTCTCATCGCTGTCAGGCAACAGGAGCGCTTCACTGGTCCCTCTCAGATCACTGACCCCGCTCACCGGATATGTGCGGGGAGGGTGCTCTCCGATAGGCGGCAGGAAAGCGTATCCAGTGTTCATTTCCGACGAGGCGTTCGGGCACGAGAAGATAGCGATAAACGCAGGATCGAGGGGGCTTCTCTTTTTGATGTCTCCCCATGATCTTGTCAGGGTGACCGGAGCGTCTCACGGAAAAATAGCCCGTCATGCCTGATGTTTTGCGTCCTGGCCGGACTGAAATGCTATTGAAAGCGGGTAAGTATTTTTGCTGGCATGATCCTCATTGCAATATAGAATTACAGAGAAAATCACTTATGTTATTATTAATATAATATTAAGTTAAAGCGGGGTGATGATGGGGTGCCGAATTACGGAAGGAATCCGCGGCGGCGCAATTCGTTGTACGTGAAGCAGAATAAGGCGTACCAGGTGCTCCTGGCGACGCTCATCATAGTTTTCATCATTGTTACCGCTGTAGTGGTCAACGGCACTTTGTCCCCGTCCTCGTCCTGGAGGGACAGCGTATTCATCCGAATGATCATCGAAAGAGCCGCGGCGAGGAATTCCCGATGACGGAGAGAAACTGCCGTGTATGACAGAGGCGTGAACAAAACCATCAGGTGGACGCTTTACACCGCTGGAGTTTTGTTCGTACTGGCGGGAATTTTGGTCGTATTCCACCCTGTTTTCGCCCTTCGCACCCTCTCCACCCTGGTGGGGATCGGACTTCTGATCTCGTCCGCCGATCACCTGGTGCCGTATTTCACTCTGCGTTCCTTCAATCTGCGCCCCGCATGGCTTCTTGTGAGCGGCATAGTCGACGCTGTATACGGCCTTGTATTCATCCTGCCCTCGGGGCCAGTTTTTTTCGCCGTGCTTGCCGGACTGTGGGTATTGTTCTTTGCCTGCGCCAGAGCCTACATGGCATATCTGAACTGGCGTCTTCGCGCGCCAAGATGGTGGATCACCGCTGCCGGCAGTTTTGTCATGACGTTTGCCGCGCTCTTTCTCCTGGCTCATCCATCCGGCTGGATGGCGCTCACGGGAGCTGTCTTTATCGCCGTCGGGGCATTCGCCATAACCGAAGGGCGGATATTGTACGGCGCCTGACGGGTGTCCGGGCCGCATTTAAATAAATCTTGGCATATCCGGCTAAAAACGCTATAATATCCGTTGCCCTTGGGGTGTAGCCAAGCGGCAAGGCAGCGGACTTTGGATCCGCCATCGATGGTTCGAATCCATCCACCCCAGCCAGAGAGAAATGAGGATGGGGAAGTCATCAGGCTTCCTCATGTTTATCTGTCCTCTCGGAGGCAAGCCCCGGAGGGAGTGTTAGCAGCAATGGACGAACAGCAGCGATCGCTGGGGGTGTTGATTCTGGCCGCCGGCAAGGGAGTCAGAATGCACAGCGCAAGGCCGAAGGCGCTGCAGCCGTTATTGGAGGAGCCGGTCATATTTTATCCCCTGAGCGCCGCCGCAGGCGCGGGAATCGAGAACATAGCCGTAATAGTCGGTTATCAAGGGGCGCTTGTGGAGGACTACATAGAAAAGGAATGGCCCGGGGTCGAAATTATATGGCAGCGCGAACAGCTGGGCACGGGGCACGCCGTCAAATCGGCGATGGATTGGTGGAAGCGCTTCGATAATCTCCTTGTCCTCTCCGGGGACGTTCCGCTCATTCGCGCGGAAACCATACGGGAGATGCTGGCAAGGCACGAAAATTCATCGCCTCGCTGCACCCTCATGAGCTTTGTCGCCGACGATCCGTCCGGCTACGGAAGAATCGTACGGCTGGCCGACGGGGGAGTCCGCATAGTCGAGGAGAGCGACGCCGCCGAGGAGGAACTGTTCATACAGGAGATAAACGCCGGAGTATATCTTTTCGACGCGGCTTCCCTTTCTGTGGTGATAAACGACCTGACAAGCGACAACGAACTGGGGGAATACTACCTCACCGACACGATACAGCTCATCGACGAGACCGAAGGAGACATCAGCGTCGTCATCTGCGACGATCCCCAGGAGCTTCTCGGCGTGAACACGCCGGGAGATCTGGCCTCAGCCAGCAAGGTCCTCGGGGAGCGGATCATAAAAAGTCATATGCAAAACGGCGTAAAATGTATGGACCCGTCGTCCACCTGGATAGGCCCCAGGGTGGAGTGCGAGCCGGACGTCTTTCTGGAGCCCGGCGTGCAGGTATGGGGGAAATCCCGCCTTTGCGAAAGATCGCGGGTCGGCGCCTGGTCGACGCTGCGGGGAGTGACGCTGGGCAGAGGGTCGGCTGTTCTGGGGCCGTCCGTCCTCGCGGACTCCGATATAGGCCCCGGATCGGAGGTCGGCCCGTTCGCCTTTCTGCGCGGCGGGGTGAAGCTGGAATCCGGCGCGAAGGTCGGGCGTTTTGTGGAAGTTAAAAACAGCACCCTCGGGGAGAACGTGAAAGCGATGCACCTGTCCTACATAGGCGACGCGTCGATAGGCAGGGACACCAATATAGGCGCCGGTACCATCACCTGCAACTACGACGGCAGGGGCAAAAACCGCACGTCGATCGGCGAAGGATGTTTCGTTGGCAGCGACACCATGCTGGTGGCTCCTGTCGCAATGGGGGATAACTCCGCCACCGCCGCCGGTTCCGTGATCACGAAGGACATCCCCGGCGGCGCCCTTGGAGTCGCCCGGGGGCGTCAGACGAACATCGAGGGCTGGAACGGCAGAAAACCCGCCGCCGGCGGCAAGGATTCGGAGGGTTAGGCGATGGAAGCGTCATCGCGGGACATCAAGATATTCTCCGGAAGCGCTCACGAGAACTTCGCGCGCTCCATATGCGCGACTCTCGGCATTCAAATGGCGGAGCGCAAGGTATTCAGGTTCTCCGACGGAGAGATAGGGCTGGCTCTGCGGGAGAGCGTCCGGGGGACCGACGCATTCATAATCCAGCCGACCTGCGCGCCGGTAAACGAAAACCTGATGGAGCTGCTCATCATCGTGGACGCGATGAGAAGGGCGTCGGCGTACAGGGTCAACGTGGTCATTCCGTACTTCGGCTACGCCAGGCAGGACCGCAAGGCCAGGGCGAGAGAGCCCATCACGGCCAAACTGGTAGCCAACCTTCTGGAGCACGCCGGAGTGGACAGGGTTGTGACCGCGGACCTCCACGCCGGGCAGATACAGGGATTCTTCGACATTCCGCTGGACCATCTTACCGGCATCCCGCTTCTGGCTTCCCACTTCAAAAGGATATTGAAGCCCCAGCTGCGGGAGCGCAAAGTGATAGTGGTCTCCCCGGACATAGGCGGAGTGGTCCGTGCGCGCAGGTTCGCCGAACAGATAAATACGGAGCTTGCCATAGTCGACAAACGCCGCTCTTACGACGTCGCCAATCAGAGCAAGGTAATGGAGATAATAGGAGAGGTCTCGGGCAGGGTGGCGATATTGGTCGACGATATAATAGACACCGGCGGCAGCATAGTGAACGCCGCGAACGCCCTGCTGGAGTCCGGCGCGTCTAAAGTTTACGCCTGCGCCGTACACGGAGTGCTTTCCGGGGCGGCGATAGAGCGCATCTCGAATTCGTCCATCGAGGAGATGGTGCTCACCGATACCATACCTCTGCCGGCGGAAAAGAAGCTCGGCAAAATAACTACGATGTCAATAGCCCCGCTCTTTGCGGAGGCGATACGCAGGATACATCTGGATCATTCGATAAGCATACTTTTTCAGCCGAAGCCGAGGCGGAAAGATCAGTGATTCGAAGATCCGGCTGTATGTAAATTATACTATGTAAATTATACAAGGAGGAGAGCAATAAATGGCAGTGAAGATAAAGTTTGCAAGCCGCGTCGGCGTCGGCAAGGGTGCGTGCCGCAAGATGCGCGCGAAGGGCTCGGTCCCGGCGGTGTTCTACGGGCCGGAGTACAGGGAGAGCCTGCTGGGAGAGATCGACGCGAGGGAACTTGCCCGCGTCGCGAACGCTCCGAACTGGGAGACCAATATCATCGACCTGGAACTGTCGGACGGCAAGGTGGAGATGGCTCTGCTCCGCGACGTGCATCGCCACGCCGTGACGCAGAATATCCTGCACGTCGATCTCTATCAGCTCATGAAGGACCACAAGGTCAAGGTGTCCATCCCAGTGAGAGTTGTCAACAAGGATACAGCCGCCGGCGTCAAAATGGGGGGAGTCATGGAGCAGCCCCTGCGCGAGATCGACATACTGGTGCTTCCCCGCGAGATTCCCTCCGAGATAGTCCTCGATACGGCAAAGATGGCTCTCGGCGGCGAAATATTCGTCAGAGATCTGGAGATGCCGCCGAGCGCGGAACTCATCACTCCTGAGGATTCGGTGGTGGTCATGGTGACCCGCCCGAGATCCATGCAGGAAACCGCGCCGGAGGAAGAGACTGAGGAGTCCGCGGAAGTCGAAGTGGTGGGCAGGGGAAAACGCAGGGAAGAAGAGGAATAGAGGAACAGTATTGAAACTGGTGGTGGGGCTGGGCAATCCCGGCCCCGAATATGCCTGGAGCCGTCACAACGCGGGATGGCTCGTTCTTGACTCAATCGTCGCAAAGATCGGCCTCGGAGAGCCCCGCATGAAGTTCGGCGGGGCTTTTTGGAGCGCGGTCAGCCTGGAAAACGGCAGCGTCGCTTTTCTCAAACCGTTCACTTATATGAACCTGAGCGGTACGGCTGTGTCCGAGTCGTCGCGGTATTACGGCATCGCTCCGGCGGACGTATACGTAATATCGGACGACGCCGCGATACCGTTCGGAAAACTGAGGTTCCGGAGGGCCGGCTCCGCGGGAGGGCACAAGGGGCTCGCTTCGATAATCGGGGCGCTTGGAACGCTGGACGTTCCACGCCTTCGAATCGGCGTGGGCGCGCCTCCCGGAACCGCGGACATGAGGGGCTGGGTCCTCGGGAGATTCGCCAAAGAGCAGCGCGAGGCATGGCCGGGTGTGGACGACGCGGCGTGGACGGCTCTGGTGAAGTGGCTGCGGGGGGAATCCGGTCCCGGTTTCACTCTAGGGATAACCGCCCCGAAATAACGCTGATGTCCGAATACGCGTCAGGCTTCAGCCTTTCCGCCCTGGACGCAGGTTCGTGGCGGAAAAACATATCGATACATATTCCTGTCGCCGGCGCTGCCCGTCCCTGGGTATGCCGAGGCTTCTCCAGGCCGCTTTTGGCCGTGCTCCCCAACTCGAGGTTCGTGCGGGATTTCGCCGCGGACGCGGAGTCGATGAGACGCTGGGCTGATGTGCCGCGCGTCTCGTGTATGCCGGAGATCGCCATCGCGTCCTATTCGTCCGATCCGGCAGCGCTCGAGGCTCAGAAGGCCGCAAGAGGCGAGGTCATGCAGCGCTGGCGCGAAACGGAGGGTGTGATGCTTGCCTCTCCCGGAGCTCTGATGGGCCCCATATCCCTGGGCGGAGACCGGCTCGAACTGGATACCGGCCCTGGAGTCAGCCGGTCCAGGCTGATAGAGTGGCTGTCCGGACACGGCTACGAACGGTCCGACATAGTATGGTCGCCCGGGCAGTTCACTTGGCGGGGAGGCATCGTCGACTTCTTCGATCCGGGGGCGGTATATCCCGTCAGGGTGGAATTTTTCGACGACGACATAGAGAGCATGAGGTATTTTGCCACCGACACCCAGCGCAGCGTGAGAAACATGGACCGCGCCGAAATAAGGGCGCTCACTTCCAGACGCGATTCGCGCATATCCGATTTCTACCCGGGCGACATGCACGTGGTTTTTATCGAACCCTCCGAACTTGAAAACGCCGGGGAAAACTACTCGTGGCTCATGGATGGAATAGGAATAAAAAAGGACGGCGATGATGCCCCTCCCGTCTGGCGGGATATAGAAAAGGGCCTCTTTTTTTATCCGAGGGTGAGGATAACCTCCGGCGCCGCCCGCGCAGATGTCAAAACCGGACTGATCGGTCTGCCGAACTTCAGAGGCAGGAGACGGGACCTGGAGGCCTACTGCGACGGTATGACCTCCCGCGGGGTATCGGTTTTCGTCGTCTCGGACGCGGAGCATTTCAGTGCCTGGGCCTCGGGGAAAGGATACGGGACCTCGGGCGGATCGATATCCGAGGGTTTTTACGATCCGGCCGGGCGCAGGATATTCATCGGAGACCTGGAACTCTCCGGTATGGCTGTATCAGGCTCCTCGGCGGAGGCGCGGGTGCCTCTGGACTGGGACGGCCAGATATTGCCGGGGCAGTGGGTAGTTCACGAGGACTATGGAGTGGGGTTCTATCGGGGTTCCGAACAGATAGAAGGGCCCGGCGGGACCCAGGAATATCTCGTGCTGGAGTACGAGGGGGAACGCCGCCTCAAGATTCCCGTGATGCACTTCCACAAAATATCCCCCTACAGAACCTA
>JAISWP010000121.1 GCA_031271065.1 Synergistaceae bacterium | reverse complement strand
CGGACTGCCGTCTCAGCGCTCCGGAGAAGTACACCAGACCGAGGGGGAGCAGAACCATCTGCAGGAAAGGCATCATCAGGTATGCCATGCCGCCTTTGTAGGCCGCGCTCGTGTTGCCTATGAAAGTGGAAGAGCTGAGATATGTCGAACCGTAAGTGAGGGCGAATACCCACGGACCGAGCGACCTGCCGCCCATGAGGTAACCGGAGAGGTTATTGGTGAATCTTTTATTGCAGTATACGCCTATAAACAGCATGCCCGCCATATACGCGGCTAAAATGACATAACCCTGCAGCGCGAGACCGGAAGAAACCAAACTGTTTTCCATTCAGCAGACCCCTTTCACAATTATCTGTATGCCGCTCCGCGCGGCTATTTATCGTCATCCGGCGTCATCTGTCCCTGCCGGTATTTTTTATATTCGAAATTTATAATGGCCAGGATGACAACTATCCCCGCCGGCCAAATTATCCATCCCAAATAAGTCGGAAACGGGAGACCAAACATTTTCACTCCTCCTTCGCAGAGATATGTTTTCCCATCAGCAGAGCGAGACTGGATTCAAGTTCGTCCAGGCACTGACTGTTGGTCTTGTCCCTGTCGTCCATACATAAACCGAGGAACGGAGGCGCGTTCAAACCTCTCGCCGTGAACTCATCCGTCATTTCCTCGATGTATACGCCAGGTTTTTCAACGAGTGTCCTCGGTATCTCCTTCGGCCTGCCTCCCCAGTTTTCGCAGTAACTGGACAGCGTCACTCCGCAGGTCGGAGAACCGTCGCAGCTCAATACCGCAGTTACTGAATAACCGATCCTGTGATAATTTTCCATATAGTCTATCTCACGGGACGCCAGTTCACGGCAGAAACGGCGGTATCCGACGTTATCATAGAGATTCCTCGACGTCCACCATCGCTGATTTCCCATGTAAAGCACCTCAGGACACGGCATCTGCATAACTCCGAGATCATACGAGACCAGGAGGTCCAGAACCTCCCTGAATACTCCGGGGTATCTGGCAAACTCCAGCACTTTATTGTTGGCGTTCAATATGCAGTTCGACACGAAAATGATCTTTTTGCTTCTGGCGTCCTCTTTATGCAAAGACAAAGCCGCACCTCCGTTCCACCGCGGACCCTGAGGGATCCCGCGGGCGGGATCCCTCAGGACCTGTCGCGTCATCTGCCGAGGACTATTATCTTCACCAGCTCGGAGACGTCTTTCTGATTCTCGAGACCGTTGACATATTCGACTATCCGTTCCGCGACGGACTTGTCGCTGTAGACGCGGTTCGCGAGATACCTGAACTTGGCCTCGACGTCCGCGTGAGTGACAGGATTGCGCTTGTCGCCCTTGGGATTGTCGACAACCGCGGTGTACTCACTGCCGTCTTTCATAGTGATGGTGACCGCGCTGGAATACTGATCCGGGTAGCGGCGCTCGAACTCCGGATCCTCGACAACCGTCGCCGACGCTATGAGACGTTTGACTAGAGGATTGCCGAGGTGTTTCATGTCGAACTCGTCCACTGTCACTTTGCCGTTGACGAACGCGACGGCGCTCTGGAAGGGCATGCTGAACTGCAGGTCGACCACGTTCCGCGGGTCCCATTTGCGTTCTTCGGCGAGCAGGCGCATCGTGTACTTCGACGAACGGATGAGTATCTTCTCGATGTCCTCGGCTTTGGGCCGGTATTTTTCGACTATCTCCAGACACGCGTCGATATGCCCGCCCGAGTAGCGGCAGCACGGATAGACCTTGATGCTGGACGTAGCGAACTCCCAGTGTTCACCCAAGCCTTTGGTGAGTATGCTGCCGTCGTAGTGGTCATTGAACGAATAAGCGTGTAAAAGACCGTCTTTGCCCTCGAATATGTCAGATGGGCCGTTAAAGCCCTTCGCTGCCATTCTTGCCGCTATGACGGAGTTGAGCGCCGGATGACCCGCCTGGAGGCGTTTAGTGTAGGAGCCCTCGGAGTTCCAGGCCATGAGTCCCGCCACCATACTGCCCGCTATGCCCTGGGCGTAGACCGTCTTGGTCACGTCGAGGCCGTAGAGCTTGGACGCCGACACCGCGGCGCCTATCGTGCCGCATGTGCTCGTCGGGTGAAATCCTTGATAATACATGTCGCCCAGATAAGCGGAACCCATGCGGCAGACTATTTCGTTGCCGAGCGCCGCCGCCGTTATGAAATCGCGTCCCGTCCGTTTCATCTGTTCGCACAGCGCCAGCGTCACGGGATAAGTGGCCGGAGACGGATGAGCGTTCGATTCGTTGTGGTCATCGACGAAATCGAAACCGTAACATTGAATGGCGTTGGCGAAAGCCGCGTTGGGGGCGGCGGCTTTTTTCCCGGAACCGACGATCGTGGCTTCCTCCGGCCCGGCGAGTTCCTCAGCTATCTCGCGCGCTATGACGCTGGACTCGATATTTTTCGTTCCGATCATGGAGGCGAGAACGTCCAGAAGCAGCGTCTTCGCATAATTCACGGCGACAGGCGGAAGATCATCGAACTTAAGGCCGCTCGAAAGCTCCGCGATTTGGACAGCGATTGTCTTTGACATCATGTTACACACCTTTCAGTTTAAGTTTTGTCGTTTTTAACTCAGTTTACCCTCGAGTATCTCAGGTAAACCTGTCCCTTCATTATTATCCGGGCCGTTCTCAGTATGGAGGCGTTTTTGAGCACGTATCCCCCGGGAGAGGCTTCCATTTCAGAGACTACCGGAATGACCCCAGCCGGATGCCCTATTATTATCTTTTGCTCGCGATGTCCCCGTTCGCTCAGGAAGCGCTCCGCGATGCTTCCCGGAATCCGCGCGGCCGCTCCCATCGAGACTGTGCCGGTTACCGGATGTGTCTTGTGCATCCGCTGCATGAAGAGAAGTCTGCTGACAATATCGACTTCGCCGGCCTTGACGGACTTCCCGTCAAAGGTCTCGTAATCGCTCGGAGGAGATACGCAGGAGATGAATGGAGTGTAGGAGCTTTTGCTTCTCGCGTCCTCCCATTTGCCGACAAGGCCGATTTTTGCGGCCAGCCGCCCGCGTATCTCCTCTATCCGTTCCATCAGCGCGCTATCGCCCTCGATCTCCGATGGTTTTTCAATTCCGGACAGCCCCAGGTCCGAAGCTCTTACGAAAACGCACGGTATTCCTACGTCGACCACTGACGCCTCGAGCGTCCTGCCATCGCCGGTCGTAATTTCGTCCACGACGTTCCCAGTCGGAAGGAGTTTGCCGGTGATGGCGCCGAGCGAGTCTGAAAAATCGAGCTCGATCGGAGAGCCGTCCGCCGGCACACCGTCGATGTGCTCGCCGCCGTCCGCAAGAGGTTTG
>JAISWP010000233.1 GCA_031271065.1 Synergistaceae bacterium | reverse complement strand
CTGCGGCCAGATCGATTTTACTTGCGCAAATTTGCTCCGTTTAACGGCAATAATCAGGCAAATGAGTAATATATATAAAGGCAAAAAATTATCATATAAAATCGGCTATCCTGTGACATGATATTTACGCCAGAGCTGAGCAGTATACAAGCAGTTTTACCCATGATTTCGGACGCAATGCCGTACGGTCTGCCAGGCGCTTTGGGCTTTTGCCCTGAATTGCCGCCGCTCCATGAGCGGATATGGAGGGAACCAGGTGAGCGAAGATTTTTTCCAGGCCGAAAAAAAGAGGTTCATACAGGAGTTCGTCCCGGGCAAACAGGTGACGATCGCTCATGTCATAGCCAATCCAAACAAGGATATCTGCGAACGCATAGGGATCGACAACAAGGGCGCGGCCGGCATAATGACCATCACGCCGGGTGAGGGCGCTATCATCGCGGCCGACGCGGCGTCCAAGTCGTCCAACATAAAGGTGGAGTTCGTGGACCGGTTCACGGGGGCGCTCGTTTTCAGCGGAGACGTGGCGGCTGTGGAGTCGGCTCTGATAAACGCCATGCACGCCCTCTGCGACACGCTGGGTTTCGATTCGACGGCGATAACGAGGAGTTAGGATGGGATATCTTTCCGCCAACAGGAAATTGATGGTGGCGGGACCCACGAGGGCCGGAAAATCGACTCTGCTGCGCGCTCTGGGATACATAGACGGTGTGAACAAGACGCAGATGGTGGTCCATGGGGACTATTTCATCGACACGCCGGGAGAATTGCTGAATCACCTGTACCTTTACAGATCGCTGCTTCAGAACGCGAACAAGGCCGGGTTGGTGCTCTTTCTGGCCGATCCGACTCAGATGTCCCGCTACCCGCCCAAATTCAACACGGCCATACAGGGACGGGTTTTGGGAGTGGTCACCAAGATAGACATAGCAACGGAGTCTATGAAAGAACGCTCGAAGAGGGAAGTGGAATTTGCCGGAGCTGGGGAGGTGATGTTCTGCTCGTCGCTGACAGGAGAAGGGATACCGGAACTGCGAGAGAAAATTGACAATGTCTTGGGAGGTGTATTTAGCTGATGAATGGTGATGCTCTGGGTCTGATAGAGACAAGAGGTCTCGTCGGCGCCATTGAGGCGGCGGACGCCATGGTAAAAGCGGCGAACGTGAGTCTCATGGGGTATGAGAAGATAGGGTCCGGCTACGTCACGGTAATGGTGCGCGGAGACGTTGGAGCGGTCAAGGCCGCGACCGACGCGGGCGCGGCTGCGGCGAAGAAAGTGGGAGAGATCGTATCCGTACACGTCATCCCGCGTCCGCATTCCGACACGGAGAAGATTCTCCCGAAACTCGGGTAGAGTCCCCTTATTGACTAGGAGGTGCCATAAATGGAGCAAGAAGCGGTAAAAAAGGTTATGGACGAGGTCATCAAGCGTTTCTCGGACGCGCCCGCTGAGGTGCGCAAACCCGCTGAAGAGGCGTCCTGTGTTCCCGCGAACTGCACCGAGTACATCGGTACGGCGATGGGACACACGATCGGTATGGTCATTGCGAACGTGGAAGGCCGCCTGCACGAGCTGATGGGGATCGACAAGAAATACCGTTCGATCGGCATCATCTCCGACCGCATAGGAGCCGGCCCGCAGCTGATGGCTTCCGACGAGGCCGTTAAGGCCACGAACACTGAGATCATCTCCGCCGAGATGTGCCGCGACACTGAGGGCGGCGCCGGACACGGAGCTCTCATCATCTTCGGCGCCGAGGACGTTTCCGACGCGAAGCGCGCCATCGAGGTCGTCCTGAAAGAGACCCCCAAGTACTTCGGCGACGTATGGGGCAACGAAGTAGGCTATCTGGAGCTTCAGTACACCGCCCGCGCCAGCTACTGCCTCAACAAGTCTCTCGGAGCTCCTCTGGGACGCGCCTTCGGGCTCATCCTCGGAGCGCCGGCCGGTATAGGTGTGGTCATCAGCGATACGGCCCTCAAAGCGGCCGAGGTCGAGGCGTACACTTACTGCTCGCCGCAGAAGGGCACCTGCTACACTAACGAGTCGTTCGTCTGTGTCAGCGGCGATTCCGGCGCGGTCCGGCAGGCGATACTCTCCGCCCGCGACGTCGGCGTGAAGCTGCTCCATTCGCTTGGCGGCAAGCCGAAGTCGTCTACTGTCCCCTACATTTAGCGGTATCCACCCTTAAAATAAGGAAGGTGGCTTGAGAATGGCTGGCACAAAACGCAGCAAGAGATTTGAAGCGCTGGAAAACCGTCCGGTCCACCTCGATGGTTTCATCGGGGAGTGGATCGAAGTTGGACTTTATGCAATGGGCAGCCCCCAGGATCCGAAACCGTCCATAAAGATCGAAGGCGACAAGATCGTAGAGATGGACGGGAAACCGCGTTCCGAGTTCACCGCCATCGAGCAGTTCGTGGCGGACTACGCGGTAAACACCAAAAACGCCACGGAAGCTATGGCGAAGAGCGAAATAGAGCTCTCCCGCATGCTCGTGGACATCAACGTCCCCCGCACCGAGTGCATCCGGCTCTTTACGGCCCTTACCCCCGCTAAGGTGGCCCGGGTGCTGGAGACCATGAACGTCGTCGAGATGATGATGGCCATGCAGAAGATGCGCTGCCGTCAGACCCCCGCCAACCAGGCCCACGTCACCAGCGCTAAGGACCACCCGGTCATGCTGGCGGCGGACGCGGCCGAGGCGACGTTCCGCGGTTTCAAGGAGATCGAGACTACTGTCGGAGTCGTGCGTTACGGTCCCTTCAACGCCCTTGCCCTTCTCGTCGGAGGACAGGTCGGACGCCGCGGCACGCTCTCCCAGGACGCCCTCGAAGAGGCGTTCGAACTCGAAGTCGGAATGCGCGGTCTCACTCACTACGCCGAGACGGTCTCCGTATACGGAACCGAGCGCGTGTTCGTCGACGGCGACGACACTCCCTGGTCGAAGTCTTTCCTCGCCTCCGCCTACGCTAGCCGCGGACTCAAGATGCGCTTCACCTCCGGCACAGGCTCCGAGGTCCAGATGGGCGCGGCCGAGGGCAAATCCATGCTCTATCTGGAGACGCTCTGCATCATGGTCACCAAGGGCGCGGGAGTCCAGGGACTCCAGAACGGCTCCATCTCCTGCATAGGAGTCCCGGGAGCGGTTCCGTCGGGTCTGCGCGCGGTCACGGCCGAGAACCTCATCACGATGTGCCTCGACCTGGAAGTCGCCAGCGGCAACGACCAGACCTTCACCCACTCCGACCAGCGCAGGACGGCCCGCACGATGCCTCAGTTCCTGCCCGGCACCGACTGGATATTCTCCGGCTACTCGGCGGTCCCGAACTACGACAACATGTTCGCCGGCTCCAACTGGGATATCGCGGATGTTGACGACTACCTCGCCCTGCAGCGCGACTTCAAGGTCGACGGCGGGCTCCGTCCCGTGCAGGAGGAGGACGTCATAGCGGTCCGCAGCAAGGCCGGCCGCGCCATGCAGGCCGTCTTCGAGGAACTCGGCTTCCCACCGATCACCGACGACGAGGTCGAAGCCTGCACCTACGCGTTCGGCTCGAAGGACATCGGCGACCGCAATATCCCCGAGGACCTGAAAGCGGCGGAGCGCCTGATGAAAGAGGGCATCACCGGAGTCGACGTGGCGAAAGCCCTCGCGAAGCGCGGCTTCCGTGACGTTGCCGAGTCCCTCATACTGATGATGCGGCAGCGCGTCGCCGGCGACTACCTCCAGACGTCGGCGTGGGTGGCGAGCGACGGGACAGTATACAGCGCTGTCAACGATCCGAACACCTACATGGGCCCCGGAACAGGATATAAGATGTCCGACGAGAGATGGGAAGAGATCAAGTCCATCCCGTGGGCCATCCGCGCTGAAGATATATAAGGAAGAAGGGTGGCACGAGATTATGCAGATTAATCCTGAACTGCTCGAAAAGATTGTAACTGAAGTTCTGGCCGAGATAGAAGCATCCGGCGCGGCGCCCGCTTCCGCCGCGGCAGTGACCGCGGCTCCCGAAGCAGTGGCAGGCGTCTCGCTTCAGGAGAAAGGCCCCGCGTCCCGCGGCACCGACCCCAAGGAAGTGGTTCTCGCCATCTCTCCGGCGTTCGCTACGACGTTCAAAACGACGATAGTCGGTATTCCGCTGTCGGCGGTGCTGCGTCAGGTATTCGCCGGCACTGAGGAAGAGGGACTGCACGTGCGCGTCATCAGGGTCTATCACACCTCCGACGTGGCGTTCATGGCCCACCAGGCTGCCCGTCTCTCAGGCTCCGGCATAGGAATAGGCATCCTGTCGCGGGGGACCTCGATAATACATCAGCGCAACCTGGCTCCGCTGTCGAATCTGGAACTCTTCCCGCAGTCCCCGGTCATCGATCTTCCGACGTTCCGCGCCATAGGCAAGAACGCCGCGAAGTACGCAAAAGGCGAGAGCCCGACCCCGGTACCGACAAACAATGACCCGATGGCACGCCCCCGCTACCAGGGACTGGCCGCGCTTCTTCACAACAAGGAAGCGTCGTTCCAGGATCCCTCCAAAGCGCCGGTTGAGCTTGCGGTGTCCTTCGAATAGAGGTGGATGACTATGGCACAGAATGAAGAACTCATTGCGAACGTAGTCCGGCAGGTTTTAAAAGAGATAGGCGGCGCCGCCCCGGCAAAGGGCGCTCCTGACAGCGGCATCTCCGCGGCGGATTATCCCCTCGGCGTGAAGCGCAAGGATCTGCTCAAGAGCCCCCGAGGCATTCCCTTTGAAGAGCTGACTCTCGAGAATGTCGAGAGCGGACGCGTGACCTTCGACGATTTCCGTATTTCCCCTGACGTCCTTAAGATACAGGGCGACATAGCCGCTGCCGTCGGCCGCGCTCAGATCGCTCTCAACTTCGGCAGGGCCAGCGAGATGACGAAAATCCCGGATGCCCGCATTCTCGAAATGTACAACAGCCTGCGCCCGCATCGCTCCACCAAGGAAGAGCTGCTGGCGATGGCTGAGGAACTGCAGAATCAGTACGGCGCGGCCGTGTGCGCCGGTTTCGTTCGGGAGGCAGCCGACGTCTATCAGAGGCGCAAGCTGCTGAAGGGCGATCTGCCGTCCACGGATTAGAGATATTTTATGAAGGGATATGCTCCTCCGGCGGCTCGTCCGCCGGAGGAATGATCCCGGTCAGGCGGTGAGGACAGGGCAATGGCAATAACAGCTGGCATCGACATTGGAAACGCGACCACCGAAACGGCGCTGGCCCGCGTTGAGGGCAGGAACGTGACGTTTCTGGCGACCGGCATCAGCGCTACCACCGGTATAAAGGGAACGCTGCAGAACATCGCCGGGCTGCGTTCGTCGCTGGGTATGGCGCTCGAGCGCGCCGGATACAAACGCGACGATTTCAGCGCCGTTGACATCATCCGCCTCAACAGAGCCGCGCCAGTCATAGGCGACGTGGCCATGGAGACCGTCACGGAGACCATAGTGACTGAGTCCACGATGATAGGACACAACCCGGCGACACCCGGCGGCATAGGAGTCGGGCTGGGAGTGTCCGTGGCGTTCGAGGATCTGTCCTCAGCGCGGGAAGGGGATTCGGTGATCCCCGTCATAGCCGCGAAACACGACTACGAGGCTGCGGCGGCCGGCATATCCTCCGCTATGGCGAGGGGAGTCAATATAACAGCCGCGATATGCCAGTCCGACGACGGCGTGCTGATCGTGAACCGTCTGCCGAAGGTCATCCCGGTGGTGGACGAAGTGGGCGCCATTGACAGGGTTCCTCTGGGGATGAGATGCTGCGTGGAAGTCGCGCCTCCCGGACGGGTGGTCTCGCTGCTGTCGAATCCTTACGATATCGCCTCGCTTTTCGAACTCTCCCCCGAGGAAACGAGACAGATAGTTCCGGTGGCCCGGGCTCTCGTCGGAAACCGCTCGGCGGTCGTGATCCGCACTCCTCTCGGAGAGGTGCGCGAACGCAGAATACCGGCGGGAGAATTGTACATCCTGGGACCCCAGGGCAAGCGCACCGTCAATGTGGAGGACGGGGCGGAAGCCATACAGAATACGGTGATCGCCTGTTATCCGGTGGAAAATATCTTCGGACAGCCGGGGACCAACGTGGGCGGCATGATGGAACGGGTGCGCAGGACAATGTCGGATATGACCGACATACCAATAGGAGATATCTATATACAGGACCTGCTCGCCGTCGATACGCTCGTTCCCCAGAAGGTGACGGGCGGAGTGGCGGGGGAATTCTCTCTTGAATCAGGGGTCGCCCTCGCGGTTATGGTAAAGACGGAGGAACTGCCGATGCAGCGCCTGGCTGTCGCCGTTTCGCGGGAACTGGGCGTCAAAGTCGAGGTCGGGGGCATAGAGGCAGACATGGCGATACGGGGAGCCCTCACGACTCCCGGGACGAAACCGCCGGTGGCCATACTGGACCTCGGAGCTGGCAGTTCTGACGCGTCCTTCATGAAAACGGACGGCGCGGTGACGCTCACCCATCTCGCCGGCGCGGGAAATCTGGTCAACACCATAATAGCCAGCGAACTAGGCATAGAGGACATGGATCTGGCGGAAGCGATAAAGAGATACCCGCTCTGCAAAGCCGAGAGCGCGTATCACATACGGCAGGAGGACGGCACCGTCAGGTTCTTCGACGAGCCTCTGGACCCAGGTGTGTACGGCAGAGTATCGCTGCTGCACGAGAACGACATGCTTCAGCCTCTCATGCTGCCCAACATCAGCGTGGAAAAGGTGAGGAGCACGAGAAGAAAGGCAAAACAGGAAGTGTTCGTGAAAAATGCCGTGAGGGCGCTGGAACAGGTGGCCCCCGGCAGCAATATCCGGCTCGTCGATTATGTCATACTGGTCGGCGGCTCGGCCAAGGATTTCGAAATTGCCGCGATGATCACCGACGCCCTCTCCCGTTACGGAATAGTGGCGGGCAGGGGGAACATACGCTCCACCGAGGGCCCCAGAAACGCGGTCGCCACGGGGCTTGTGCTTTCATCGGTGGAGGGGCGGAAATGAGCGCCTGGTTCGGACGGGTAGGAAGCCCGGACGCTCTGCCCGAGACCAAACCGTCCGTGTGGCTCGTGACAGACCCTTCGTTTGACGAGGCGTCCGCCCGTCATGTGGCCGCGGGCTGCGAGGAGGAGGGAGTTCCCCTGGCCTGGGATGTGAGGTCCGGGAACTCGCCGGACCTGGCCCGCATTGCCTGCCTGAGGTCCCGTCTGGAGGTAGGCGTAGGAATAGACTCTGAGCGCAGAGGGGCGATAGCCCTGGTATCTGTCGCGAATGTTCCGTATCTGGAGCGTTCCGCCGCGACGCCTGGAACTCTGCGATGGCTGGGACAGACCGCCGCGCGGATGTCGAAGGGCGAACCAGTGATGGCGGAGACGCATTGAAGGAGGAATGGGCGGAGATGAATAACGGCAAAGCCCTCGGCTTCATAGAAACTGTCGGGCTCGCGGCGGCTATAGCGGCCGCGGACGCGGCTCTCAAGGCAGCCAACGTCCGGCTCGTAGGGCGTGAAAATTCGAGAGGCAGCGGCTGCATAACGATTAAAATCATAGGAGACGTGGGGGCGGTCAAAGCCGCCATAGACGCCGCGAGAACGGTCGCCGGCGGAGTGTCCCGCGTCTGGTCCTCGGACGTCATCCCGCGTCCGGCGGCAGGTCTCGGAGACGTAATGGTCTGGAACAAAGATACCCAGCTCTCGGAGAAAAAATCGGAACTGGCGCCCCAAGTCCCATCCGAACTCGTCTCTGTTTCAGGCGAGACAGGCGAGAACGAAAAAACCCCTTCAGCTCAGGCGGAGTCATTCGCGGTCTGCGAGAAGGCGGCCGATGAGCCGGCGGATAATCCTCCGGCCCATGACGAACCCGTCGTGTG
This sequence comes from Synergistaceae bacterium, assembly GCA_031271065.1. Classification (GTDB taxonomy): domain Bacteria; phylum Synergistota; class Synergistia; order Synergistales; family Synergistaceae; genus JAIRKI01. The sequence continues at coordinate 561 of JAISWP010000233.1, read as the reverse complement.
CTGTGAGATAGATATCGACGAACCTGGCGGCGCGGTGCCGGAGCCTGAACCGCAGGTCTGCGAACCGCCGGATGAGCCTGCGCCGGAAGCGAGGCCCGAAATAACGCCGGAACCCGAAGCGGATCCGGAACCGATTCCTGAACCAGCGCCGGAGCCCGAACCTGAGAAGGCCGAGAGCGCTCACTCAGACGACGCGTCAAAAGGGGCCCGCGGCGGTCAGAAATCCGCTCCAAGACATAAGCCTAAAGGCGGCAGGAAACCGAAATAATCGACTGGGGAGGTGGCGTTCCGTGCAGGAAGCCGTAGGGATGATAGAGACAAGAGGCCTCGTGGGGGCGATAGAGGCGCTGGACGCGATGGTGAAATCCGCTAACGTGCAGCTGGTCAGCAAGAAAGTATCGGGCGGCGCTTTAGTGACGGTCACAGTCACCGGGGACGTAGGCGCGGTAAAGGCGGCGGTCGACGCTGGAGCGGCGGCTGCGAGTGTACTCGGGACGGTGGTTTCCACTCACGTCATAGCCCGTCCGGACGACGAAACTGCAAAAATTCTGTAAAGCGCGG
>JAISWP010000068.1 GCA_031271065.1 Synergistaceae bacterium | reverse complement strand
CCGACCGTGATGATGTCGGAAATTTCCGCCGGGCGATGGGTCAGCACGACGATGCGGTCCGAAAGATAGATCGCCTCTTCGATGTCGTGGGTGACGAGCACCATTGTGATTTTCTCGAGCGTCCACAATCTCGCTATCTCGTCCTGCATCTGCGTCCTCGTCAGAGCGTCCAGGGCGCCGAAGGGCTCGTCCAAAAGCAGCGTCTTGGACTGGCAGATCAGAGCCCGGGCAATCGCCGCGCGCTGGGCCATGCCGCCGGAAAGCTGATTCGGGTAGGAATGGCGGAAGTCCTGCAGCCTGACTTTTTCGAGGTATCGGAGCGCCATCTCCTCTTTGTGCGCGGCGGAGCCGTCTATGCCAAGCGTCACGTTCTCGGTCACGGTCAGCCAGGGGAGCAGGCGGTGTTCCTGGAAAAGCATGCCACGGTCCAGCCCCGGTTTCTCGACCCGTTTCCCGTAGTGATACACTCCGCCCTCATAGCCGGGCGCCAGGCCCGCTATGACTCGCAGCAGAGTCGTCTTTCCGCATCCGGAAGGGCCTATGATCGAGATAAATTCGCCCCTGCGCACGTGCAGCGAGACCTTGCCGATGGCTTTCACAGTCTGGCGCTTGCCGCGAAAGGTTTTGGAAACGCCGTCTATGACCAGAGCGGTGTCGTTGTCCAGTACGGCCGCGCTCATGCCGGAGCCTTTTTCCAGCGGAACGTGAATCGTTCCACCTGGCCTAAAACAGCGTCCGTCAGCAGCCCCACGATGCCTATGACGAACATCATGGCGATCAGCTGATCGGAAAGTATGAAATCCTTCGCCATGATGAGGGCATATCCGACGCCCGTAATGCCGCCGAGCATCTCCGCCGCGACCACCGACATCCACGCCGCCCCGACCCCGAGCCGCAGACCCGTGAATACGGACGGGAGGGCGGACGGTATTATCACGCGGCGCAGGTATTTGGAATAGCTCAGTTCCAGCACCCGTGAAAGCTCTATATGTTCTCTGCTCGTGCCGTGGACGCCCCTTATGGTGTTGATGAACACAGGGACGAACACCGATTTCGCGATCAAAATCGCCTTGGAGGTTTCCCCGATGCCGAACCACAGGATGAGCAGAGGCATCCAGGCCATAGGCGGGATCTGCCGGATGAAATCCACTATCGTCCCGAAAAAGCGTTCGAAAAATTTCAGAAGCCCGCTCACCACGCCGAGGATCAAGCCTAAAGAGGCGCCCCACAGATAACCGGTCAGGACCCTCCTGAAACTGACACTCAGATCGCGCGCCAATAGTCCGGTCTGAACCATGCGGACGAAGGCCGACCATACCTTGAGGGGCGAAGGGAGGATGACTTCCAGCAGCTGTCCGCTCATGGCAAGCATCTGCCAGACGAAGAGCACCAGCAGGGGGAAAAAGACGACGTTCAGCGCCACCAATATCCTGTCATAAACCTGCCGCAAAAATTTATTTATCTCATTTCCGGAAAAGGGTTTCCTCTTGGAGGAAGCCCGGCAATATTCGATAAAAGGCAAAAATTTCCGCATGGCGATAGACTCCAGTCCGTCATAGTTAAAAGTCCGCGGCGCGCAGAACGCCCGCCGCGGACTTCGGATGCTCAGGCCTGCAATTCCTTCCGCGCTTGCCTCAGGAAACTGTCGTCCGCCCATTTTATTACGTCGAAGTCGCCTTTCAGATAGCCGTGACGCAAAAGGGCTTCCTTGCGTCCCTCCAGGATGCGGAGGCTGTGCTCCGACAGCTCCGGCGCCAGGCGCGCGGTGTACCCGCGTTTATGGGACAGGACGAACTCTCCCGGCGTCGTATAGGTCTGTTCCGCCAGGAGCTCCACGGTCTCGGCGTAATTTTCAGCGGCCCATTCGGCGGCGCGAAGCAGCTGTTTTATGTAGGCGACTACCACTTCCGGCGCTTTTTCCGCCACATTGCGATGCACGGTCAGCACGTTGGGATACTCGTTGTTGATCGGCGACAGGACATCCGGCGCGGCGGCCAGATCGAAAATCACCCTGTACTTTCCGCTGGCGAGCAGCTGAACGGCACGTCCGCCGCGGACGTATACCGCGTCCACCCGGCCTTCGTCGAGGGCGTCGACCTCCGGCGCCGGGACATGCCGCCTCTCCTCCGGCGGCGAGCCTGGTTCCTTCAGGGATTTGAACCCTCCCACGAAATTCCCCTCGGCGGTTATGTCCGCGTACTCGACCCTGGAGGGATTGACCCCTCTGGCGGAAAGAGCCAGATCGAACGCCTGCTGGGACGATACGCGCTGAAAATCGATGATGGCGTCGGGACGGGAGGGAATGCCCGCCTTCTTTCCGGCCAGCTGTTCTATCGTGCCGATGCGGGAATCGGCGCGGACGATGATGTACTGGACGTGCTCGACGAGAGTGACCCCTAACAGGATCAGGTCCTGTCCGTCCGCTTTGGCGTAGATGGGAGGGGCGTTGCCCCCCTCCCGGAAAAGCAGCGGGTTTTTGTAGTCGAAGTGGGTCTGCCACAGTTCCTTGGAAAGGTCCTGCAGCTGGAGCGGCTTTACGTCCAGGTATTCGAGGGCTTCCCTGATCCAGCCTTTCTTATGGGCTATGTAGCTCGTATTGGCCACGGGGCAGATCGTAAAGTGGATTTCTTTTATCTCGGACATTATCATTCACTCCTATTTTAGAGAATTATTGGAAAAAATCGGCGTCGAAAAGGTCTCTGGGGTTCACGGCCTTGCCGGCGGCGATGTCGCTGTGAGCGATCAGCCAATCCTGCAGGTTCTTTGCCTCCCCCACTATTTCCTCGAAGGAGAGCGCGCTGTCGGCCCAGGTGCTGCCCATGCGCTCCCATGAGGTTTTCGACGCGGAGGCCGGCACGCGTGTGATCCCTTCCAGCGCCGCGGCCGCCTCGTCCCTGTTTGCCAGAATCCAGGATTCGGTCTCCCTTTTGAGGCGCAGTACCTCTTTCGTGACGCCGGGGTATCCGTCGGCGAACTTCGCGCCGGTGAACACCACCGTCACGCCGCCGCCGTTGACGTAAACGGAGTCAGGAGCCACGTTGGCGATTTCGCGGACCTCGCCCGCCGCCAATAAATTGGCCGATTCGGCCAGCAGGTGCACGGAGACGGCGTCGACTTCCCCGGACAAAAGCGCGCTCACCTGTTCGGCGGAGGGCACGTTGATATATTCCCAGTCCGTGCCCTGCTTCCAGCCTCTGGCTTCGGCGATCTCGAATACGCCGATGTAGGGGCACCCGGCGCGCCACGAGCAGATCTTCTTCCCCTTCAGATCGTCAAAGGTCTTGTAAGGCGAATCCCTTTTGACCAGTATGCTGATGATATTGGGCTCCGGATGTTTGGAAACCTGCACGGCTTTCAGATCGGCGCCCTGGGTTTTGTACAGAAGAAACGGGTAGATCATGCGGCTGGCAAAATGCAGGTCGCCGCGTTCGATCAGCTGCACCTCGTTCCCCAGATAGCCCTCCACCAGCTCCACCTTTATGCCCTGGTCCTCGAAACTTTTAAAAAGTCCCTTCGCGCGGGCTATGTAGGTCCAGTCGGTGGCATAGAGCTTCAGAGCGTCCAGTTTCTCCAGAGTTCCGGCCGCCGCGCGGGAGGAACCGGCAAATACGCCCGTCATCAGAGCCAGACTCACGACGATACATATACAGACGTTTCCTCCCCCGCTCATGAATTTGACCGCTGATGTTTTCATTGCCCTTCCTCCTTCTGCCGAATTATCATATTAATCATAGTTTATTAATATGATTAATATGGGATCATAATCACTGATGACGGATGTGTCAAGTGCGCACCCGAAAGAATAAATTCAATCCGGCGATATCAGGCCCCCGCCCGGGTCATGCCCCGCGGAAAGGCGCGCTTCCGCGCTGTATGCCGTTTTTGGAGGCTCTATATCGCGGACGCGGCGAGAGCGCGCAGGGACAATTCGCTGAACATGAATGTTTTGCGAAAAACGGCGCTGTTATTGCCGAGGAAGAGTGACCTTGGGCGCAAGCGGCCCGGAGTAGGAAAAAAGATGCTCAAAACCGCTTTCAATCAGGATGTGTTATCGCAAATGATTTTCGTTCAAAAGTAAATGCTCTCACCCTGCAGTACCGGGCTGTAAAAATTGACATTCAATAAAGTCTCCTATATCATTAAAGTATTGTTTGCTGTAATTTTTGAAAGAATCGTGTTTAAGCGAGTGAAAAGACAATGAAAACTTTTCTCGGGATTGATTTCGGTACTACACAAACGACCGTTATGCGGATCAACGACAGCGCGAAATATAACCTTGAGCCGGAACCGGTCGAAATCGACGGG
>JAISWP010000253.1 GCA_031271065.1 Synergistaceae bacterium | reverse complement strand
TCCTACTCTGCCTATGTGGGAAGGTCTCAATAAGGTCATCAACGATTATCTGGACGGGATTACACTGGAAGACCTGGTCAATCAGAGCCACAATATAGAAGGATTCGATTAATCGATCTGAGGATTTTGAAGATTATATTGACAAAATGCCCTTTCGAGGTATAATCCTATTATTCTGATATGATTAGAGTTAATGGGGCGGCGGCCGGCTCAGTGAAAGAGCGTGACCCGCGGCTCTTGAGCCTGCGGAAATTTTGGGCCTGATCACAGCGAGAGCACGACGGAAACATAAAAATTTTAAAAAGGTGTGATGAACATGGCAAAGATCTACTCGGAACTGACTGACCTCATCGGAGGCACCCCGCTGCTCCACCTGAAGAAGTATTCGGCGAAGCACGGGGTCACGTCGCGTATTCTGGCGAAGCTGGAATATTACAATCCCGCGGGCAGCGTAAAAGACCGCATCGCTAAAGCCATGATCGAGGATGCTGAGAAATCCGGCAAGCTGAGGCCGGACTCGGTCATAATCGAGCCGACAAGCGGCAACACAGGCATCGGTCTCGCGGCCGTAGCGGCGGCCCGGGGCTACAGGATAATCCTCACTATGCCGGAGACGATGAGCGTGGAGCGGCGTAACCTGCTCCGGGTGTACGGAGCGGAGCTCGTCCTGACGGAAGGCTCCAAGGGCATGAAGGGCGCCATCGCTAAGGCTGACGAGCTCGCTGCGGAGATACCGCACAGCTTCATCCCAGGACAGTTCGTGAATCCAGCGAACCCGGCCGTGCATAGAGAGACAACCGGCCCGGAGGTCTGGGACGACACGGACGGAGAGGTGGACATATTCGTGTCCGGCGTGGGAACAGGTGGTACACTCACCGGCGCCGGCGGTTTTCTGAAATCGAAAAAGCCCGATCTGAAGATAGTGGCCGTGGAGCCGGAAAGTTCGCCCGTGCTCTCGAAGGGAACGCCCGGCGCTCACAAGATCCAGGGCATAGGGGCGGGATTCGTCCCGGAGGTGCTCGACACGCAGCTTTATGACGAGATATTCCCGGTCAAGGACGAGGAAGCGTTCGCCACGGGCCGCGAAGCGGCCAAAGTGGAGGGCGTGCTGGTCGGCATATCCTCAGGGGCGGCGCTTTTCGCCGCAACCAAGATAGCCCTGCGTCCTGAGAACAGGGATAAGACGATAGTGGTCATACTGCCCGATACGGGCGAGCGATATCTGTCGACCGCCATGTTCGCGGAATAAATCGAGCGGGTCCCTCTGCCCGTTTGATTTTGGTGCACCCGCAAAAGGCACGCGGCCAGAAAAGGCCGCGCGCCGCGCTTATTCCATCCGCTGCCGCCGCGGTGACTGAATCCCGCGGGCGGTATATAATTGTCCCATGAAGAAGAGAGTCATGGTTGCGATGAGCGGGGGAGTCGACAGTTCCGCCGCCGCCTGCATCCTGAAAGAACAGGGCTGTGACTGCACCGGAGTCACGATGAAGCTCTTTTCAAATGACGACATCGGCCTGGACGGCGACTGCACGTGCTGTTCGGCGAAAGACGCGGAGGACGCGCGCGCCGTCGCTTCCAGGCTGGGGATGCCTCATTTCGTTTTCAACCTTTCAGAGCGGTTCGGCGAACATGTGATCAGGCGTTTCGCGGATTTCTACCTCTCCGGGCGCACTCCGAACCCGTGCATCGACTGCAACCGTTTTGTCAAGTTTGAACATCTGCTCGCCAAAGCGATCGCCTCCGGGCACGATTGCATAGCTACCGGACATTACGCCAGAGCGGGTCGGGACAGGTCCGGGCGTTACTGTCTGAGGAAGGCCGCGGACCATACGAAGGATCAGAGCTACGTCCTCTACTCCCTGACCCAGGAAGCGCTCTCCCGCACGCTGTTCCCGCTGGGGGAGCTGAAAAAAACGGACGTCAGGGACATGGCCCGCGCGCGTGGTTTCAGAAACGCGGCTAAAGCGGAGAGTCAGGATATATGTTTCGTTCCCGACGGTGATTACGCCGGTTTCATAGAGCGTCTGACCGGAATCCCAAACGAACCGGGGGACTTTCTCGACTCGGGCGGCAAAGTGATAGGCAGGCACGGCGGCCATGTCCGGTACACCATAGGCCAGCGCAGGGGGCTCGGAATGGGTTTCTCCCGCAGAATGTTCGTCTGCGGTAAAAATCCAGCGGAAAATACCGTTACGCTCGGCAGCGAAAGCGAGCTATATTCGAAAGTGTTGTATGCCGATGAAATCAATCTGATTTCAGTGGATGCAATCGCCGGCCCATCGAGGGTCACGGCGCGCACGCGGTACAGGCAGCGCGAAGCCGATGCCACGGTGGAACAGGTCGGAGATGATATAATAAGGGTCGAATTTGACGAACCGCAGAGGTCGGTGTCCCCTGGGCAGGCTGTCGTTCTGTACGAGGGTGACGCGGTTTTCGGCGGAGGAACGATAAGAGAAACGAGCGCCTGACGGCGGCACGAAACGAGGGGACATGACAGAGGAACTTCTCAGGGACGGGAATTTAAGCGACGGCGAATTGAAGGCCCTGCTCGAAACGGACGAATACGACGCGGAGCTCAGAACCGCGGCGGATGCTGTAAGGCGCTCCATTTACGGGACGGACGTTTACATCCGCGGTCTTATAGAGTTCACCAGCTGCTGCAAAAACGACTGCTTCTACTGCGGGATCAGGTGCGGGAACAGGCGCGCCGTGCGTTACAGGCTGACTCCCGGACAGATACTCTCCTGCGCCGGCCTGGGATATGATCTGGGGTTCCGCACGTTCGTCCTGCAAGGGGGCGAGGACCCCTATTACACCGACGATATGATCTGCCGCATCGTATCGGATATAAAAAACCGTCACGGCGACTGCGCGGTAACCCTTTCCATAGGAGAGAGATCGAAGGAGAGCTACAGGGCCTATTGGCGCGCCGGAACGGACAGGTACCTTCTGAGGCACGAGACCGCCGCTGAGGATCACTACCGCAGACTTCATCCGGGCTCCATGAGCCTCGCGGAGAGGAAACGCTGCCTGTGGGATCTGAAGGAGATCGGTTTTCAGGTGGGGTCCGGTTTCATGGTCGGTTCCCCGTATCAGACCACGGAAAATCTGATCGAGGATATACGGTTCCTCCAGGAGCTTCAGCCGGCGATGATAGGGATCGGGCCTTTCATATCCCATAAGGACACGCCGTTTCGCGATTTTAAGAGCGGCACGGCGGAATTGACCTTGCGGCTCGTTTCGGTCCTCCGGCTCATGTTCCCCTACGCGTTGATCCCGGCGACCACGGCGCTCGGAACGATCACGCCGGACGGAAGGGAGCGGGGGCTCTCGGCGGGAGCGAACGTGGTGATGCCTAACCTGTCTCCGACGGACGTCAGGAAGTACTATCTGCTGTACGATAATAAAATATGCACGGGGGACGAAGCCGCGGAGTGCCGCAGGTGCCTCGAAGCGAGAGTGGCGCTCGCCGGTTACAGGATAGTCACGGCGCGCGGAGACGTCAAGACGCAGGATACCGTGAGGGGCGCCGCCGTTTAAATGGACGTCAGGGCAAAGTACGAAAATTTGAAAGATTATATAAGATCCTTGGGCAGCCTCGCCGTCGCTTTTTCCGGCGGAGTCGACTCGACTTTCCTTTTGAAAACGGCCCGCGGCGTACTCGGGGACAGGGTCATAGCGGTCACGGCGAGGTCCTGTTCGTTTCCCGAGCGGGAGCTCAGCGAGGCCGCGGTGTTCTGCGCCAGCGAGGGAATCACGCACGTCATCTGTGATTCCGAGGAACTGGAGATAGAGGGTTTCTCGCAGAATCCGCCGAACCGCTGTTATTTGTGCAAACACGAGCTTTTCACGAAGATATGGGACGCGGCCCGGGCTCATGGCATCGATAACGTGGCCGATGGTTCGAACATGGACGATAACGGCGACTATCGCCCGGGGCTCATCGCTGTCGCCGAACTGGGCGTCAAGAGCCCTCTCCGGAGCGCCTGTCTCTGCAAGGAGGAGATACGCGTCCTGTCCCGGGAGCTGGGGCTGCCCACATGGAACAAGCAGTCCTTCGCCTGTCTCGCTTCGCGCTTTCCGTACGGGGAGAGCATCACCGCCGAGCGGCTGGGCATGGTCGACAGAGCCGAACAGGCCCTGCTCGATCTCGGTTTCAGACAGGTGCGGGTCCGTCATCACGGGGACGTGGCACGAATAGAGACGGACGAGGAAGGATTCAGGCTCTTTATGGATAAGGGCGTGAGGGAGAAGATCTACAGGCAGTTCAAGGACGCCGGTTTCGTGTATGCCGCGCTGGACCTGATGGGTTACCGCACCGGAAGCATGAACGAAACCCTTTCCGCGGATACCCGGGCTTCGGTGACAGCCCGGCCGGTATTATAAGTTTTACGAATAGCCCAGATTTCGAGCCGGATGAAGTATTCCCGGCTTGAAATCGGGAGTTATAGATAATCTTCGAAATTGTTTTTGAGGATGACCCCGAGCCTGATCGGTTCTATGTGCAAAGGGCGTCCGGACAGGTATTGATGAAGAAGCATGACCGCCCGCTCAGCCTGCGACTGCTGATCTTTCCATATCGAGGCGCCGAGAGTTCCGTCCTCGTAGAACGGCCTCATCTCCTCGAAAACGTCGCTTCCGACTATTTTTACACGGTCTGACAGACCCAGTTCCCTGATGGCGCCGCAGACGTTATAGGTGTCTTTCGCTGTGATGGCGTATATTCCCGTGATGTCCGGCATGTTTTTCATCGCTCTGAAGAGGTCGTCCGTGAATTGGGTTTCGCTTTTGCTGCAGTTGTATATCTCGGTGAACGGAATTTCGGGATGGGCTTTTTTCATGTACCCTGAGAATCCTCTGCGGTTTGCCGCCAGGTTTTCCGCCGGTTTAGTGCCTCCCGCCACCAGCATCCTCCCATGCGCGGCTATGTGTCCCAGCACTTCCGCCGCCAGACTGCCTACCCGTTCGTTCGGAGCGCTGACGCAGGCTATCCTTTTTGAGTTGGGGGCGTCGGAGTTGGCGGTTACCACCGGAATGCCCCGTTCGTGCAGCGCATTTATGGCGCCGTCGAGTTTCGTCTCGTCCCAGCAGTGCAGAATGGCCCCGTCCGCCGCGTTATCAGCGGCCAGACCCCTGAGTATCCTGTCCTGGCTCTCCCAGGTGTCGCCGCACTCGATCCTCGTTATCCTCACCCGGTAATCCCTCAGGATTCGCTCGATCCGCTCCACGCCGTCCCACATTTTGTGAAAGAAAA